>CAXNJD010000162.1:0-4584 GCA_964202545.1 Cypionkella sp. | reverse complement strand
AAAAATTTTCTCGTGATCACAAAGACGCAGATCCATCATTCTTCGTATTGCGATTCGTAAATGCGCGCCAGATCTTCGGCATATTCGGTGCAGATCGTGATCGTGGAAGTGCCGCTGTAATAAAAGGCGTTGGCCTGCCCACAAGGGGCTACCTCTACCAAAACCTCAGTAGGCAAGCTGTAAGATTCGTTAAAATCAGCGACTTCTTCCGCCAGAATAGCGGCAATTTCGTCAGTGGCATCGCCTAGCATGACAAGGCCTGATGCGCCCTGTTGATATTCTGCTGATTCCAGCAACGTTCCCCACGCCTGATCTACTTGGGCAAATTCGGCCTCGCACCGCTCGGCGCGATTTTCGGGCAATTCGAATTCCACAACAAAATCGCCGCGAGCTGCAGGATCGGCACCGTAGAACAGGCAAATCAGATTGTAATAGCGTTGCAAATCAAGGCTATGTTCGTCCCAATAGGCGGTCTCATAGCCGTTTGCCTCTGCCTCGTAGCTATACAACAGATAGGCATTTGCACTATCGGCCACCATAATTGCGGCGTAGTCCTCTTCCCAAATTTGGTGGGTCAAATAGGCAGACAGCGCGTCTGCAGCGTCTTCTTCGCGGCCCATAACTGGAAATTGCATCACATCTATCAGGGCATGGCCCAACTCGTGATAAAAGGTGGCAATAACGTTCGAGGTGACAAACTGCGCCGCATCTTCGTCTTCAGGCATTGTGAAAGCTGAAACGGTTGACGCAGACAAGAAAAGCGCTGTCAGAGCGGCAAATAGTATCTTGTGCATCGAGGCAGTCCTTTGAAAGCGTTAGTGTCACCAGTATGGCCAGCGAAAACGCTGGGGCAAGGCGAAAATGCGCGCGCGGCAGAGCAAAAATTGTCAATAATTCGGCCTAAATGCCGAATTTTACCTGATATTATACCTTTGGGAGCAAATTTCTCGAAAGGATAAGGGCTGGATGGATGACGTTAGAGCGGGGCAAAGCAAGAATCGATGCAGCGGCGGGCTTTGCCAGCCCATTTGGCGCTGCGATTGAAGGGATCGATCGCGCCACATTAGATATGGTACGCGATGCCTTGGCACAAAAGCGGCTACGCCTTGCCTATCAGCCCGTTGTCACCGCTGCTGACCCCAGCAAAACTGCCCTTTACGAAGGCCTTATCCGGATTCTCGATCCATCACATCGCGTGATTCCTGCCAAAGATTTCATGGGCATCGTCGAAGGCACCGAAATGGGTCGGCAAATTGACGTCATCGCGCTAGAGGCGGGCCTGCGCGCGCTTGCTGCCCATCCCAATTTGCGCCTGTCATTGAACATGTCAGCCCGTTCTATCGGCTATCCCGCTTGGGGCCACACGCTGCGGGCGGGGTTGGCGGCGAGGGGCGATATCGGCGCACGGCTGATTTTGGAAATTTCCGAAAGTTCAGCCATGATAGTGCCCGAAATCGTCATCGCTTTTATGGATGAATTTCAGCGCGAAGGCATCGCAGTGGCACTGGATAACTTTGGATCAGGGCAAATGGCGATCCGCTATTTCCGCGAGTTCTTCTTTGATATCGTCAAAATCGACCGCCAGTTTATCCGCAGTATCGACACCCATCCCGAAAACCAAACTTTGGTTGCCGCCCTTATCTCGATGTCCAAACATTTCGGCATGTTCACAGTTGCCGAAGCGGTAGAAGCCCCCGAAGAGGCGGCAGTTTTGCAGGCCTTAGGCATTGATTGTTTTCAGGGCTTTTTGTTCGGCGCGCCCACGATGAAGCCGATATTTGCCTGATTTGCCCCCCGATCGGGCCGTATTGGCGGCTTGCAATTCGTTCGATCGCGGCCTAGGCATTTGGGAATGGCGGCTTGGCCAATGCGCCGCCGTGGTGTTATCGGGGAGAGAGATTTATGACCAATGTTGTAATCGTGGCGGCAGGTCGCACCGCTGTCGGCAGCTTTAACGGGGCCTTCGCGGCAACCCCAGCACATGATCTAGGCGCAGCAATGATTGCGGGTGTAATTGCCCGCGCTGGAATTGATCCAACCGAAGTGTCCGAAACCATTTTGGGCCAAGTGCTGACCGCAGGTCAGGGCCAAAATCCAGCCCGCCAAGCGCATATCAAGGCGGGTTTGGCCAAAGAATCCAGTGCTTGGTCTATCAACCAAGTTTGCGGGTCGGGCTTGCGCGCCGTTGCGCTGGGCGCGATGCATGTGCAACTTGGCGACGCGGGTATTGTCATGGCGGGCGGCCAAGAAAACATGTCGCTTTCCCCCCATGTCGCGCATCTGCGCGCGGGACAAAAAATGGGCGATCTGAACTTTATTGATAGCATGATCCGCGATGGGCTTTGGGATGCGTTCAATGGCTATCACATGGGCATCACGGCGGAAAACGTGGCAAACCAATGGCAGATTTCGCGGGAGATGCAGGATGAATTTGCTCTGCAAAGCCAGTTAAAGGCCGAGGCCGCGCAAAAGGCAGGCAAGTTTGCCGATGAAATCATTCCCTTCACCATCAAAACCCGTAAGGGCGATGTGGTGGTGGATGCAGACGAATACATCCGCCATGGAGCAACACTGGAATCCATGCAAAAGCTGCGCCCGGCCTTCACCAAAGACGGCAGCGTCACAGCAGGCAATGCCAGCGGTTTAAACGATGGGGCTGCGGGTGTTTTGCTAATGTCCGAGGCCGAAGCCACCAAGCGCGGGTTAAAGCCACTGGCGCGTATCGCAAGCTATGCCACGGCGGGGCTTGACCCCTCCATCATGGGCGTGGGGCCAATCCATGCCAGCCGCAAGGCGCTGGAAAAGGCGGGCTGGAGCGCCGCCGATCTGGATCTGGTCGAAGCGAACGAGGCCTTTGCCGCCCAAGCCTGCGCCGTGAACAAAGATATGGGATGGGACCCTGCCCGCGTGAACGTAAATGGCGGCGCGATTGCCATTGGCCACCCCATCGGCGCATCGGGCGCGCGTATTTTGAACACACTGCTGTTTGAAATGGCCCGCTCGGGTGGCAAAAAAGGCTTGGCAACTCTGTGCATCGGCGGCGGCATGGGTGTGGCCATGTGCCTTGAGCGCGCTTAGCCCTGAGCCAAGCGCGGGCATAAGTCTCTCGCAGCATTCGACATATAAAAACAAAATGGAAAAACCCAGCGCAATAATATTGCGCTGGGTTTCGCATTTCGGTAACAAGGTTTCAAATATTTGTCTGGGAGGGCAGAATGTCGAAAGTGGCTTTGGTAACAGGCGGCTCGCGCGGGATTGGCGCGGCGGTATCGGTCGCACTAAAAGAGGCTGGCTACACAGTGGCGGCCAACTATGCGGGAAATGACGATGCCGCGACTGCCTTTACCGCTGAGACAGGTATTCAAACCTTTAAATGGTCGGTAGCCGATTATGACGCTTGCACCGCTGGGGTAGCGCAGGTTGAGGCCGCACTTGGCCCTATCGCAGTGCTGGTCAATAACGCTGGCATCACTCGCGATGCGATGTTTCACAAAATGACCCCTGCCCAGTGGAAAGAGGTTATCGATGTCAACCTGTCGGGCCTGTTCAACATGACCCACCCTGTTTGGAATGGGATGCGGGATCGCAAGTTTGGCCGCATCATCAACATATCTTCGATCAATGGGCAAAAGGGTCAGGCGGGGCAAGTGAACTATTCGGCGGCAAAGTCAGGCGATTTGGGCTTTACCAAGGCACTGGCGGCGGAAGGCGCGCGCGCTGGCATCACGGTAAATGCGATCTGCCCAGGTTACATTGCCACCGAAATGGTCAAGGCAATTGATGAAAAGGTTCTAAACGAGCGGATCTTGCCGCTTATCCCTGTGGGCCGTTTGGGCGAGCCTTCGGAAATTGCCCGCGCGGTGGTGTTTTTGGCGTCGGATGATGCGGGGTTCATCACGGGATCAACCCTGTCGGCCAATGGCGGGCAGTTCGTGGTATAGCAATTTAGGTATTTTTATCAGCATGAAAGCAAAGGGCTGGTCATTAGACTGGCCCTTTGTCACAAAGCGGTATGAACACACGCCGCGCAACATTGATCGGGTTTTCGGCCATTCTTCTTTGGTCGCTGCTGGCGCTGCTCACCATATTCGCAAGCCCCGTGCCAGCCTTGCAATTGAACGCAATGACCTTTGGCATTGGCGCGCTCGTCGGGCTGATTTGGACGGCGCGGCGGGGATTTTCCGTGCTGCGCGGCGTTCCCCTGCGAGTTTACGTCTTGGGCACAGCGGGGCTGTTTGGCTATCATTTTCTCTATTTCACCGCCTTTCGGCTGGGGCCTGATGCCAGCACGGGGCTGATTGCCTATCTTTGGCCGCTGCTGATTGTGCTGATGTCTGGGCTGCTTCCCGGCGCGCGGCTGACGGCGCGGCCCATCATTGGCGCGGCGCTGGGGCTGATGGGCGCGGCGCTTATTGTGTTGCAGGCGCCCAGCATAGGCGCGCCGATGGGGGCATTAGCACTGGCCTTTCTATGCGCGTTGGTCTGGAGCAGTTATTCCGTGGCATCGGCCTTTGTGCGCGAGGTTCCTACCGAAGCAGTCCCTGTCTATTGCGCTGCCACCGCGGTTTTGTCGGCGCTGGCGCA
>CAXNJD010000161.1:0-4598 GCA_964202545.1 Cypionkella sp. | reverse complement strand
TCTCGCGGCTGGTAATTGACCCGAATCGCGGGCTGGATGACCCGACGCTGATTATGCGGCTGTATGATGGCACGATTATTCCCGCCAACCGCTATATCTGTGAAGCTGAAGTGCAATTACGGATTGATCGGTTGTATCTGCCCTATCATGCTGCTTTGGCCGAATTGGCAGCAAAGCGGGAAGATACGGTTATTCTGGCTATCCATTCCTTTACCCCCTGCTTGCGTGGACGCGCGCCGCGCCCATGGCATGTGGGGGTACTGTTTGACCACCAATCTGACCATTTGTCACAGGCGCTACTTGCGCAGTTGCGGGCGGAGGCGGACATTTGCGTGGGCGAGAATGAACCCTATGCGGGCCATCTGGCAGGGGATGCGATTGACCAGCACGCCTTGCAGATGGGGCGTGAGAATACGTTGATTGAAATTCGCAACGATTTGATCGCCGACGGGCAGGGGCAGGCACATTGGGGGCAGCGTTTGGCCCCGATGATTCTGCGCGCGGTTACGCGCTGACAAGCGCCGCCTTGCAGAGATTCTGTTGGGGCGATGTGAAGTCGTCCCTTGCCAGCTCAGTCGTTTCCATTATGTATACAATACTCATCTAAGCCCATGATTGTTGCGAAAACGTGAAAGCGCAGGCACAAATTTCCGCCTGCGCGGTCGTTGGCGTTTGACGAATCAACCAAATAGCTACAAATTATACCAAAGAGTATACCCTATACTCGTTCGGTAAATGTTGCGGCAGTTGGCTGCATTCTGTCTGGTTATGTTAGGAGGTTTTTGTGGAACTGTTGTTTATTCTGCCGTTGCTTTTGGGCTTTGGTCTGTATGAGCTTTTCACATCTGATTCCGCGGATTCGAACGAAGACCCAAATCCTGATGATAATGGCGGAACCGACAATGGCCCTACGGCCACGGTGTTTTCTGGCGATGAAAATGCCGAAGAGATTGCTGGCGGCGAGGGTGATGACGTTGTCGCAGGCGGCGGCAATAATGACACCTTGACAGGCGATGATGCGGACGATGTGCTGCTGGGAGAGGCGGGCAATGATGTTATGTCTGCCACCCAAGGCTATGATACGTTGCTTGGCGGCGATGGCGATGACACGATATTTGGCGGGCGCGGTCAAGATTGGCTGATCGGCGGCGCGGGGGATGATTTCCTGCTGGGCGGCGAAGGCGATGATACCATCTCGGGATCAACGGGTGCTGACACGCTTGTAGGTTTCAAAGGAAATGACCTGATCTCTGGCTTGGATATCCGCAACGATGCGGATGCTTTGGAAACCAATTTGCTGGCCACCACAACTGAAGCGACCCAAATTTCGCAAGGTTTGGAAGATTATGTGACGGAGAATTTTGATACTAGCGAAACACCAGATATTTTGGCGCGACTGGGTGATGGTCTGACCAGCGCTAATACTGCAGATAATGCGGATGATGAGTTGTTCGGGGGGCGCGGCGATGACACCCTGATTGGCGATTATTCCGACACGCTGACCGGTGGGCGCGGCAAGGATAACTTTGAAATTCTGTCTGATGGCGCAAATGAGGCCGTAACAGTGACAGATTTGGACACGGCACTGGACGCGCTGAATATTATCGTTCCCGCGGGCACCAATCCCGCCGTATCGTTGGTCAATGGGGCAACGCCTGAGGTTGGTGTTTCCGTGGTGATTGCTGGCGATGTGGTGGCCGTGCTGCAAGGGCTGACCGCCGCGAATATTCCCACGGGGTTTATCAAGGTAACAGTGGGTTAAGCTGACTGGTTTAATGCTGCAAAGGGGCTAAATTGCCGCCTTTCGCATTTCGTCCAGATAAATTTCACGCATACGTGTAGCGATGGGGCCAACTTTGCCCCCCGACAGGGCCGAGCCATCAATTTCTACAACTGGCATGACAAAGGCCGTAGCCGATGAGATAAACGCCTCATCAGCTGATTTTGCCTCGTCCAGCGTAAAGGGGCGCTCTTCGACCTTCATTTGGGCGCCAGCCGCCAGCCGCAACAGCGCCGCGCGGGTGATGCCGTGTAAAACCTCATTCGACAGGGGGCGCGTGATGATGGTGTTGCCTTTCACGATATAGGCATTGTTGGATGTGCCTTCAGTGATGTGCCCCTCTTCGATGAACCAAGCATCATCCACGCCAGCTGCCTTTGCTGCCATTTTGGCCATGGAGGGATACAGCAATTGAACGGTTTTAATATCGCGCCGGCCCCAGCGCAAATCGGGTACACAAATCACTTTCCAACCCGTTTTGGCAACAGGGGTGTTGGCAAGGCCAGGTTTACTTTGGGTGAACAGCACGAGCGTGGGTTTGATATCCGCAGGCGGATAGGCAAAATCGCGGTCACCTGGGTTGCCGCGCGTAACTTGCAGGTAAATCATCCCCTCATCAATTGCGTTCAGGCGGACAAGTTCGCGGTGGATTTCCAACAGCGCATCATCGCTGCAGGGGGAAGCCATGTCTAATTCCGACAGGCTGCGCGCCAACCGCGCGGTATGGCCTGCAAAATCAATCAGCTTGCCATCCAGAACCGACGTCACCTCATAAACCCCATCCGCCATAAGAAAGCCGCGATCAAAGATCGAAACTGTGGCCTGATCTTCGGGCAAATAGGCCCCATTTACATAGACGGTGCGGCTCATATCATCCCCATAGGTCTGGTGGTGGCGGGTGTAGGCCCTGCACGTCATAGTGCACAGGTTGGTTGCGGTCTTCGCGCAGAAGAAGCGGGCCGTCAAGGTCTGCATAATCGGCCCCCTGCGCCAGCAGGCTGGCAGGGGCCATGGCAAGGCTTGAACCCACCATACAGCCCACCATCACGCGCAGGCCCAAACGCCGCGCCGTATCGCGGGCAACCAAGCCCTCGGTCAGCCCACCTGTTTTGTCAAGCTTGAGGTTGACCATGTCATAGCGCCCCTTGAGGGCAGGCAGAGATGCGGCATCATGGGCGGATTCGTCGGCACAAACGGGCAGGGGGCGGGCGATTTCGCCAAGCATGTCATCCGCGCCTGCGGGTAGGGGTTGTTCGACAAGCGCCACGCCAAGGCGGATGAGGTGAGGAGCAAGATCGGTGTAGATTTCGGGCGTCCAGCCTTCGTTCGCGTCGATGATCAGGGTGGCGCGCGGCGCGCCCGCCCGCACAGCCTCAAGCCGTGGCATGTCATCAGGCGTGCCGAGTTTGATTTTCAGAATGGGGCGTTGGGCGTTCGCGGCGGCCTTGGCGCGCATGGCTTCGGGGCTGCCGAGTGACAGGGTGAAGGCGGTTTGCACGGGGCTGGGGGCGGGAAGGTTCGCGATTTCCCACACGCGTTTGCCCGCCACCTTGCATTCTAAATCCCACAGCGCGCAATCAACCGCGTTGCGGGCTGCGCCAGCAGGCAGGGCGCTTTGCAGGGCTTGCCGCGTGATATCTTGGGGCAGGGTTTCGATCTGCGCAGTGACAGATGCCAGCGTCTCGCCATAGCGGGCATAGGGCACGCATTCGCCAACTCCCCAATAACCGCCGCTCATTACGCGCACGGTCAGCACATCGGCATGGGTTTTGCTGCCGCGCGAGATGGTGAAAGCCTCGCGCAGGGCGAAACGGTCGTGGATTACAGTGATCATGCTTTATTGTGACGCGGAGAAAGGGAAAAGAAAAGCGCAGCAGTGTTGCGGCAATTGCTGCTGCGCCTGCAAATGACGCTTGCGTCCCGCTGCGCAACTATATATCGAAAATGCATCTTTAAAAGCAATATGATTGCGATACACTATGTCCTTCCGCGCCCAGCCTACCCCCATCGCCCGCCCAAACCGTTGCCAGTTGTTCGGCCCCGGATCGCGCCCCGCACTGTTTGAAAAAATGGCGGCAAGCGCGGCGGATGTGATCAACTTGGATCTAGAGGACTCGGTCGCGCCATCCGACAAAGACACCGCCCGCGCCAATGTTATCGCGGCGATAAGTGCGGTGAATTGGGGCAACAAAACGCTTTCGGTGCGCATCAATGGCCTCGACACGCCCTATTGGTACCGCGATGTGGTGGATCTGCTGGAACAATCGTCAGATCGGCTGGATCAAATCATGATACCCAAAGTGGGCTGCGCGGCGGATGTTTATGCGGTGGATGCGCTGGTGACCGCCGTTGAACGGGCCAAGGGGCGTACAAAACCGATTACATTTGAGGTGATTATCGAATCCGCCGCAGGCATTGCCCATGTCGAGGAAATTGCCGCCGCCAGCCCCCGCCTTGTGGCGATGTCGCTTGGCGCTGCTGATTTTGCGGCATCGATGGGGATGCAAACCACGGGCATTGGCGGTACGCAGGAAAATTACTATATGCTGCAAGGCGGGGCAAAACATTGGCCCGACCCGTGGCACTGGGCGCAGGCCGCAATTGTTGCCGCTTGCCGCACGCATGGGGTTTTGCCCGTGGACGGCCCGTTTGGCGATTTTTCAGATGATGAGGGCTTTTTGGCCCAAGCCCGCCGCTGCGCCACGCTGGGCATGGTGGGCAAATGGGCGATCCACCCCAAGCAGATTGCACTAGCCAATAGCGTCTTTACCCCAAGCGAGGCAGCAGTGGCCGAGGCGCGCGAGATTTTGGCCGCGAT
>CAXNJD010000160.1:0-4599 GCA_964202545.1 Cypionkella sp. | reverse complement strand
GGCGCGCTTGCCGTCCCCGCGCGGCGCGGCGTTCCATAGGGCGCGCAGTTTGGGATACAGTCCCAGCAGCAGCGCGCCGCCGCCAAAGGCTGCAATCGACATCCACAGCGCGGGGCTGCCAAAACCGTGCCAGTGATAAATCTTCACCTCGGCCGCCTGCCCCATGGCGGCGCTTGCGGCCAGTTCCACCAGCCAGCCTGCGCTGGTCATCGGTATAAGGCCAATCAGGGCGACCAGAGCGACCAAAATTGCGGGCGGCAGCCACAGGCCAAGGCCTGCCTCGTGCACATCTTTTAGCGCGGGCTTTTCTGGCCCCAAAAACACCCCGCCCACAAAGCGGAACGCATAGGCGACGGACAGCATTGCCCCCAACGTGGCGAGCAGCGGCACGGCCCAAGCGGCCCCTGCCCACACAGTATGCGCCGCCTCTTCCAGCGCCATTTCTTTGGAGAGGAACCCGTTCAGGGGCGGAACCCCCGCCATGGATGCCGCAGCAATCAGCGCCAGCGCAAAACTTATCGGCATGGCGCGGCGCAGGCCCCCCAGTGCAGTGATATCGCGTGTATGTGCGCCATGATCGACAATCCCCGCCACCATAAACAAAGGCGCCTTAAAGCTGGCATGGGCGATGATGTGAAAGATGGCCACAACCAACCCCTCGCGCGTGCCAAGGCCCAGCAGAAAGGTAATCAGCCCCAGATGGCTGATGGTGGAAAAGGCCAAGATCGCCTTTAGGTCATCTTTGAACAGCGCCACCTTGGCGGCGTAAACCATTGTAAGTAAACCCGTTGTCGCCACGATATAAAACCACGCATCCGTGCCCGCCAGAACGGGCCAAAACCGCGCCAGCAAAAACAGCCCCGCCTTGACCATGGTTGCCGAATGCAAATAGGCCGAGACTGGCGTCGGCGCGGCCATGGCGTGGGGCAGCCAGAAATGAAACGGCAGTTGCGCCGATTTGGCAAACGCGCCCAGCGCAATCAGGATCAGTGCTGGCAAATACAGCGGGCTGGATTGGATCTCATCGGCCTTGGTCAAAATCACCGACAGATCGAAACTGCCTGCAATTTGCCCCAAAATCAGCAGCCCCGCAAACAGGGCAAGCCCCCCTGCGCCCGTTATGGCCAAAGCCATGCGCGCGCCGCTGCGAGCCTGCGCATCATGGGCCCAATAGCCGATCAGCAAGAACGAGGTCAGCGAGGTGAGTTCCCAAAAAACCAGCAAAAGCAGGATGTTGTCGGAAAGAACAATGCCCAGCATCGCGCCTTGGAACAGCAGCAAGAACACCATAAAGCGCGCAAACGGATCATCCTCACTTAAGTAAAACCGCGCATAAATGATAATCAGCAGACCAATGCCAAGGATCAGCAGGGCGAATAAAAACCCAAGACCATCAAGCATAAAGTGGGCATTCAGCCCCGCGCTGGGTAACCACGCCATTTGGGCAAAAATAACTTGTCCCGAATTGACGGCTGGCAAATGGCCGAGCAAGGTAACAAGCGCTAACGCTGTGCTTGCACCCGCAACGAGCGCGACTGTCATTCTGCCAAAGCGCGCCATGGCGCCAACAAGTAAGGCACCCAAAAACGGCAATGCTAATAGCAGGAACAAAGACATGCGCGCCCCATAGCAAGAAATGACATTTCACCCTGCCCTGTTCGGCAGGTCAATATCAACTTTAAACTACAGAGCTTTCATATCCGCAATCAGCCCATCAATATCGCCATTGCGATTGTCCAGCATCGCGCCAATTTCGGTACGTTCGGACGCAAGCAGGTTGATGCCTTCGATGATGATGTTGAAAAACAGGTTTTTGCCCGATTTGTCGGAAACATGCCAACGCACATCGAACGGCGTCTCGCCTTGCAGGGCAACCATCGTTTTCACTTCAAAATAGCTTTTGACGGGCTGGGCATCGATCACTTCGATCTTGCCGCCGATAAATTCGCGGAAACGGCGACCATATTTTGCGCTGATATAGCTTTGAAACGCCCCTGTGAAGGCCGACAACTGTGCAGGCGAGGCCGATTTGGCCGCAACCCCCAGCACCGAGCGCGCAATCACGGGCACGTCCGCATAGCGGCCAAAAATCCGTTCAAAATCAGTTATCATGCCGCCAAGATCTTTGCCCGAATTGATCACGCCATTGATATCGGCCACGACCTTATCGATCAGCTGTTGGGACTGTTCGGCTGTCAATGCAAGCGACGGCATCGGCAGGGCAAATGCGACCGAGCCCATGGCAAAACCAGCAGCGAAACGGCGACGGGTTAGGGTTGATTTATTCTGCATAGGGATCCTCGAATTGATCTAAAGACGCGGCATCACCCGCGGTTTGGCCCAGTTGAAAACGGCGGTTTTGCAAATACAAAATACGCGCCTGCGCATAGCTGTCTGCACTGCCATAAAGAATACTATCTACGGTTTCCACATAGCGGCCACGATCCACCACTTTGGACGCAGCCCCTGCAACAGTGCCAACATAGCTGTCCGGTGCTGGAAGCAATATTTGCATTGGATTGATGGCGACATCCACGATCAGCCCCGACAAATCGCGCGTTGTGGTCGGGCCAATCACGGGCGGTTCTAAATACTGGCCTTCGCCAAAGCCCCACACATGCAGCGTCTCGCCGAAATCTGTGTCTTTTCCATTCACACCCATGGCGGTGGCGGGATCGAAAATGCCGCCAATGCCGATTGTGGTATTGATCGCAAAGCGCAACGTATTTTCAACCGCGCGGCCAAGGCGCAATTGCAAGACCGAGTTCACAATATCAGTAGGGCCGGCCAAATTGCGTGCAAAATTGACCACTCCTTGGCTGACAGGCCCGCCGCCAGGCCGCACGACTGTTGTTGCAATGGGGCGCAGAATATATGTATCCAAACCTAAGTTGAACTGATGCACAGAACGGTTAAACTCTTCGCCCGGATCATTTATTTGTGCAGGCGGTGGCGGCGCATTACAGCCAGCCAGCAGCCCCGCAGCCACAGCCATAGGCAAAAACACCTGCCGCAGGCCAACTGCTGTCATTTCCTTAATCGTCATCAGACCCGGTCCCTGCAAAGAGCGCCCGCTGCCAAACCACGGCAAACTTGCACATTTCTGCCCCCTATCTAGTGCTTTGTTGCCGCGCCATCAACCGCAACTCGCGGGCGCAACTCAAACATAGAAAAATACTTGCGTATCGGCTATAAAATGTTCACCACAACAACACATGTTTAAATTGTAGCAGTGGAGCTTAGATTTGGCCAATATTGACACCAAACGCGGGCGGCTAGAACTGTTTGCTGCCCAAAGCGGGCAAGCACCTTTGCTGTGGGCGACTTTGGCCTTTTCTACAGCTGTAAATCTGCTGCAATTGACTGGCCCTTTGTACATGATGCAGGTCTATGACCGCGTGCTTGGCAGCCAGTCCGAGGCGACCTTGGTGGCTTTGACGGGTCTTATCACAGGTCTGTTTCTGATCATGGGTGTTTTGGAACATGTCCGCGCGCGCGTCTTGGCGCGCGTGGGGGCCAAGGTACAAGATAGGTTAGATCGGCGAGTTTTTGCCGCCGCCATGCAGCGCCTGACGGTTGCGCCAAATGATCCCAATGCTATGGCGGCCCAGCGCGACCTAGAGGCGGTTCAGCGGCTTTGGTCATCTTCGACGTTGATCGCGGTATTTGACGTTCCATGGACGCCCCTCTTTATTCTGGCTATTTCCGTGTTTCACCCTGCTTTGGGTCTTTTGGCGCTGTTCGGTGGCGTGTTCTTGGTGAGTGTCACCATTTTGAACCAAAAGATGACAGCCAAACCACAGGCCCGCGTCAATGGCCTGACCATGCAAGCCGAACGCGTGTCTGATCTGATCAAGCTAGAGGCAGAGCCTGTGCAAGCGCTGGGCATGACAGGAGCCGCCTTTGATCGCTGGCAGCAAAGCCGTGCCGCAGCACTAAAGGAAAGCCTTGAGGCGGGCGATTTGGCGGGTAAATTTGCCTCTGTCTCCAAAACCTTCCGCCTTTTTCTGCAATCGGCGATGCTGGGCCTTGGCGCGTGGTATGTGCTGCAAGGCGAAATGACAGGCGGCGCGATGATTGCAGCCTCCATCCTGATGGGCCGTGCGCTGCAACCCATCGAAATGGCAGTCGGTCAATGGCCGATCATTTCCCGCGCGATTGAGGGGTATGAGCGGCTTTCGATTTTGCTGACCATGAACCCAGAAAAGCCGCGCCCCATGGAACTGCCGCGCCCGCGCGCCGTTCTAGATGTGCAGAACCTAACTGTTGTGCCCCCGGGCGAGCAACAGGCCGTGCTGCGCATGGTCAACTTTACCCTAAGCCCAGGGCAGGCATTGGGCGTGATTGGGCCGTCAGGCGCAGGCAAATCAACCTTGGCACGCGCGCTGATTGGGGTTTGGCAGCCCTCGGGCGGCAAAGTTCGGTTGGATGGTGCAAGTTTGGATCAGTACGAGACCGATATTCTGGGCAGCTATTTCGGTTATCTGCCCCAGCGCGTTGGCTTGTTTGAGGGCACGATTGGCGAAAACATCGCCCGCCTGCAGCCCAACCCCAATCCCGATGCCATTGTTTCTGCGGCAAAGCGGGCCGCAGCGCATG
>CAXNJD010000159.1:0-4625 GCA_964202545.1 Cypionkella sp. | reverse complement strand
TACCGCGTTGGCCATTGGCTGTGGCAGCAAGGGCGGCGCGATATGGCCTATTTTGTGCAAATGCGCGTGTCCGAAGTGTTCGGCGTAGATATCCATCCCGCCGCCCGCATTGGCCGTGGCATCATGATTGACCATGCCCATTCTATCGTTGTGGGCGAAACGGCCGTTGTGGGGGATAACGTCTCGGTGCTGCATTCTGTTACTCTTGGCGGCACGGGCAAAGAGGATGGCGACCGCCACCCGAAAATTGGCAATGGCGTGCTGATTGGGGCAGGGGCGGCGATATTGGGCAATATCACCATTGGCCACTGCTCGCGCATTGCGGCGGGTTCGGTGGTGCTGGCCGATGTGCCGCCCTGCAAAACTGTTGCTGGCGTACCTGCGCGCATTGTCGGCGAGGCGGGATGTGACCAGCCATCGGTGACGATGGATCAATTGGTCAAGGGCGAGATTTAGGGCGCGCATAGAAGGGGGCGTTTGCCGCCCCCTCGGAGCTTGCGCTCCTCACCCCCTGCAGGATATTTTTAGAGTTAGGAAGCATTACGCTGAAGTTAACTTCCTAACTCTGCAAATATCCTGCGGGGGTGAGCGCAGCGAGGGGGCCGCATAGGCCCCCATTGTTACGCCAGCATCGCCCGCGGGTTTTCCAAATTGGCGCAGATTGCCGCAAGCAAAGTTGCCCCCAAAGCCCCATCAATGACGCGGTGATCCACAGATAGGGTCATTGACATGACTGTTGCCACGCCAAGGCTACCATCGGCCTGCACCACAGGCTGTTTTAATCCAGCACCGACGGCCAGAATGGCGGCTTGAGGCGGGTTTATCACGGCGTCGAAATTTTCGATCCCCATCATGCCAAGGTTAGAAATGGCAAAGCTGCCCCCTTGGTATTCATGTGGGGCAAGTTTGCGGGTTTTAGCACGGGCGGCGAGGTCTTTCATTTCCACCGATAAGGCAGACAGCGATTTTTGATCTGCGTCTTTCAGAACGGGTGTAAACAATCCGCCCTCGATTGCCACAGCAACGGCAACATCCGATGGTTTCAGGCGCAAAACGCGGTCACCCGCCCAAACGGCGTTGGCATCTGGCACGCTTTGCAGTGCCATGGCGCAGGCTTTGATGATGAAATCATTGACCGAAAGCTTGACGCCGCGCAATTCTAAACCTTTGTTCAGTTGTTCGCGAAAAGCCATCAAGCCATCCAACCGAACCGAACGGCGCAGATAGAAATGCGGGATGGTTTGCTTAGCTTCCGTCAGGCGCGCGGCGATGGTGCGGCGCATGCCATCCAGCGGCACTTCGGTAAAGTCGCGGCCCTGAAACATTTTTAGGACTGTGTCGGTTGACATGCCCTGCGCTGGCGCTGCGGCCACTGGTGCGGACGCGGCAGGCGCAGTTTTTGGCGCAGCAATCGGTGCTTGCTCTTCGACATCGGCGCGGATGATGCGGCCATGCGGGCCAGAACCTGCGACCTTTGTCAGATCCAAACCTTTTTCAGCAGCAATACGGCGGGCAAGGGGGGATGCGAATACCCGCGCGCCTGCCGCTTTAGGGGCTGCGGGGGCAGGCGCGGAACTTGCGGTCACGGGAACGGTGGTCGCGACGGCAACCGCAGGTTTAGCAGCCGCAGGGCTTGCGCCCAAATCTTCGCCGTCTTCCACCAGCACAGCAATGGCCACATTCACCTTAACCCCTGCGGTGCCCGCAGGAACCAAGATTTTGCCGATGCGCCCCTCATCAACCGCCTCAAACTCCATCGTGGCCTTATCGGTTTCAATCTCGGCAATGACTTGGCCAGATTTCACAGTATCGCCTTCTTTGACGAGCCATTTTGCAAGTGTGCCTTCCTCCATCGTCGGGGAAAGGGCGGGCATTAAGATATTGATTGCCATGTCTTTTTCCCTACCGATAGCAGACAGATTTAACGGCCGCGACAACTTCTGCCGTGGTCACCAGCGCTAGCTTTTCAAGATTGGCGGCATAGGGCATCGGCACGTCTTTGCCTGTGCAAGTGATCACGGGCGCGTCCAGATAATCAAAGGCGCGCTGCATAATGGTTGCTGCCAGATGGTCAGACATAGACGCCACGGGGAAGCCTTCCTCGACGCAGACGCAGCGGTTGGTTTTCTGGATAGACGCCAGCACTGTGTCGTAATCCAGCGGGCGCAGAGTGCGCAGATCGATCACTTCGATTGACAGACCTTCTTTTGCCAGCAAATCAGCAGCCTCTAGCGCGTAGCGCATCCCAATACCGAAGGAAACGATTGTGGCATCTGTCCCTTCGCGCCAAATGCGGGCCTTGCCAAAGGGAATGGTGAAATCGGGCAGATCGGGCACTTCGAAAGACTGCCCATACATGATTTCATTTTCTAGGAAGACCACGGGGTTCGGATCGCGGATCGCCTGTTTCAACAGTCCCTTCGCATCCGCAGCCGAATAAGGCATCACGACCTTTAGGCCTGGAACGCTGGCGTACCACGCGGCAAAATCTTGGGAATGCTGCGCGCCCACCCGGGCGGCCGCGCCATTTGCACCGCGAAACACGATGGGGCAACCCAATTGACCGCCCGACATATAATTGGTTTTGGCGGCGGAATTCAAAATATGATCAATCGCTTGCAGCGAGAAGTTAAAAGTCATGAATTCCACAATTGGGTTCAGCCCGCCCCATGCCGCGCCCACCGCAATGCCTGTAAAGCCCATTTCGGTGATGGGGGTATCGACCACGCGCTTTGGGCCAAATTCATCCAGCAAGCCTTGGGAAATTTTGTATGCGCCTTGATATTCACCCACTTCTTCGCCCATCAGCATCACGTTAGGGTTGGCGCGCATTTCTTCGGCCATTGCCTCGCGCAAAGCCTCGCGCACAGTCATGGTTTTCATCGGCGTGCCTGCGGGCCAATCAGGGCTGGCTTTGGAGACAACGGCCACGGCGGCTGCGGTTGGGGCGGCAACAGTGGCGGCTACAGTTGGCGCGGCTTTGGCGGCAGTTGGGGCAGGGACCGCGTTTGCATCTTCGCCCGCCTCGATCAGGCGCAAAATAGGATCGTTTACTTTGACCCCCGAAGTGCCAGCCGCGACAAGGATTTTGCCAACTATACCTTCGTCAACAGCTTCAAATTCCATCGTCGCCTTATCGGTTTCAATCTCGGCGATGATTTGGCCAGATTTCACGCTGTCGCCCTCAGCGACCAACCATTTGGCAAGGGTGCCTTCCTCCATCGTGGGGGAAAGGGCGGGCGTAAGTACATCAATTGCCATGGTTTTTCCCCTTATGCGTAAATGTCGGTGTAAAGCTCGGAAACAGACGGCTCGGGGCTTTCTTTGGCAAATTCAGCCGATGCGTTGACCACATCTTTGATTTGCTTATCAATTGCCTTCAGCTCGTCTTCATTGGCTAGGCCCGCGCCAAGCAGCAGATCGCGCACATGTTCGATTGCGTCTTTTTCGGCCTTCATCTTTTCCACCTCTTCGCGGGTGCGGTATTTGGCAGGGTCAGACATGGAATGGCCGCGATAGCGATAGGTCATCATTTCCAAAATATAGGGGCCTTTGCCCGCGCGGCAGTGGGCCACGGCCTTTTCGCCAGCAGCTTTCACGGCCAGAACATCCATACCGTCCACCTGTTCGCCCGGAATGCCGTAAGCCAACCCGCGCCCAAACAGCGAGGTGGATTTGGTGGAACGTTTCACCGATGTGCCCATCGCATAACCGTTGTTTTCAATAACAAAAATCACCGGCAAATCCCAAAGTTCGGCCATGTTATAGGTTTCATACACTTGGCCTTGGTTCGCCGCGCCATCACCGAAATAGGTGAAGGTGACGTTATCGTTGCCCTTGTATTTATCGGCAAACGCCAGACCCGCGCCGATCGGAACCTGCGCGCCCACAATGCCGTGACCGCCGTAGAAATGCTTTTCGCGCGAAAACATATGCATCGAGCCGCCCTTGCCGCGCGAATAGCCCCCCTCGCGGCCCGTCAGTTCGGCCATCACGCCGTTTGCGTCCATGCCGCAGGCCAGCATATGGCCGTGATCGCGGTAAGAAGTGACGCGCTTGTCGCCTTCTTTGGTGCACGCCTCTAGCCCGACCACAACCGCCTCTTGCCCGATATACAAATGGCAAAAGCCGCCGATTAGACCCATGCCGTAAAGTTGACCCGCCTTCTCTTCGAATCGGCGGATCAGCAGCATCTCGCGGTAGTATTTCAGCAGTTCATCCTTAGACACGTTGGACTTTTTGCCAGCGTTTGCACCCGTATCGAGCGTAGTGGATTTGGCAGCCAAAGGGGATCCTCCCAGATGTGACCGAAAAATAGTTTAGCATTAAACTATTAATATCATATCGAAAAAAATAGGGCAAATAGCATTTTTGTTGCCGCGGTGCGGCATTAGGCTGGAAAAAATTCGGGGCGGATTAGCGGATTACCACTTCGTCTGCGCGCAAATAGCCGAGCACAATGCGGGCGCGTTCATCTAAAAGGTCGATGTCCAAATACGTGTCAGAAAGCCGCAAGTTCAGGTTTTCGATACGCTTTAGGTCTGCTTGCAAAGCATCACGTTCGATCTGCAGGCTGGCTGCTTCGGCGTTTAATTCGACACGGCGCATGACGCCAAATTCACCCT
>CAXNJD010000158.1:0-4634 GCA_964202545.1 Cypionkella sp. | reverse complement strand
GTCCGCTTTGACAGCGCCGCGCGCGCCCGTATCGGGCGGGTTTTCCGTAGGTACGCGCAGCTATGATACATTGGTCGCCGATATGGTATCGGGTATCGCGGCCACACGCCTGACGGCCGAAAGCGAAACCAGTTTCGCCGCTGCCCGTTATGACCATTTGCGCACCATCGAATTGGCAGGCGGCGTTGACACCGACCAAGAAATGCAAACCCTGCTGCTGATTGAACAGGCCTATTCGGCCAATGCGCGCGTGATCAAAGCCAGTTCTGAAATGATCCAAACCCTGTTAGGATTCTGACCATGACATCCATGTCTTATGGCGATCTTGCACATTCTTATCTGCTGCGGCGGCAGAATGTGACCACAAAACTGGAAATGCAGTTGTTGCAAGACGAGGTGGTTACAGGCCAATCGCGCGATATTACCGCGCGTGTGCGCGGTGATGTTGTTCCACTTGCGGGATTGGATGCCAGCCTGTCGCGGCTAGAGGGGTATCAAACCCTTGCGCGCGAGCAGCTTTTGGTAATGGGCGCGATGCAAACGGCGCTGGGCACGGTGCATGAGTTGTCTTCCAACTTGGCCGAGTTTTTGGTGGGCGTCAGCACGGGCGTTTCCGAAACGCGCATTTCCGCTGCAGCAACCACAGCGCGGTCAAATTTAGAAACTGTGGTTTCTGCCCTTAACACTCGCTTTGGCGACCGATCTATTTTTGCAGGCGCGGCGACGTCTTCGCCTGCTGTGGCGAATACAAGCACGCTGCTGGACGCCGCTGAACTGGCCGTGGCGGGTTACACCACTGGTGCAGATATCGAAGCGGCGCTGACCGCGTGGTTTGACAGCCCAACTGGGTTTGAAGCCACAATTTACCAAGGCGGCGCGCCTTTGGCCCCCGTTAATATAGCATCGGGCGAGCAGGCGAATATGGATATTACCGCCCTTGATCCCGCCATTAAGGTAACCCTAAAGGGCATCACGATGGCCGCGCTTTTGGATCGCGGATTGATGGCGGGCCAAACCAACGTGCGCCAAGATATTGCCAACCGCGCGGGCCTTAGTCTGATGCAAACCAATACTGACCGCGCCTATTTGACGGGTCAGTTGGGCGCAGTCGAGGCGCAGGTTGAAAGTGCCGCCGCCCGCAACAGCGCAGAGGCGACTAGCCTAAGGATTGTCCGCAATGAGATCACCAACGTAGATCCGTATGAGGCAGCTTCAAAACTGCAAGAAACCCAAGGCCAGCTTGAAAAAATCTACACCCTCACCGCGCGGATGACGCGCCTTTCCTTAATGGATTACCTGTAATGCGTTCAATTTTCTGGGCCGTTGTTCTATGCTTTTTCGCCGCACCTTTTGCCAGCGCAGACCCTATACGGATCAAAGATCTTGTCGAATTTGACGGGGTCCGCTCCAATGATTTGGTGGGGTACGGCCTTGTCGTGGGGCTCAATGGCACGGGCGACGGGCTGCGCAATTCGCCCTTTACCGAAGAGATGATGGCCAATTTGCTAGAACGATTGGGCGTGAATGTGACGGGCGAAGATTTTCGTCCCAAAAACGTAGCGGCTGTATTCGTCACCGCTGCCTTACCGCCCTTTGCCCGTGCAGGATCGCAAATTGACGTGACAGTATCGGCCATGGGCGATGCAAAAAGCCTGCTGGGCGGCACGTTGGTGATGACCCCGCTGAACGGCGCGGATGGGCAGATTTATGCCGTGGCGCAAGGGGCCATCATCGCAGGCGGCATTTCAGCCGAAGGGGATGCGGCCCGCGTTGTGCAAGGGGTGCCGACATCTGGCGTCATCCCTTCGGGCGCGCGGGTGGAACGCGAGGTTGAGTTTGATTTTGCAGGGCTGCGCAGTTTGCGTTTGGCGCTACGCGAGCCAGACTTTACCACAGCCTCCCGCATTGAAGCGGCGATCAACGCCCAGTTTGGCCGAGGTTCGGCCGAGATGCAGGATTCGGGTACTGTAACGCTGGATATTGGAGCAACGCGCCTTGGATCTCCCGCGCGGGCGCTTGCCGTGGTGGAAAACATCCTTGTGGAACCCGAGCGCCGCGCGCGCGTTGTGGTTGATCAGCGGTCAGGCACCATTGTGATGGGCGAAGATGTGCGCATCAGCCGCGTGGCCGTGGCGCAGGGCAATTTGACGCTGCGTATTCAAGAAGCGCCGCTTGTTGTGCAGCCCAATCCCTTTACCGAAGGCGAAACCATTGTTGTGCCGCGCAGCAGTGTTGATCTGCAAACCGATCCGGGCACGGGTCTTGCCGAAGTGTCGGGTGGCACATCATTGTCCGAGGTGGTGGCGGGCCTGAACGCGCTGGGCGTGGCCCCGAATGATATGATTGATATCCTGAAAAGCATCAACGCGGCTGGCGCGCTGCATGCCGAATTTGTGGTGAACTAAGGCGGGCCGCGCTGCGCGGGCGGCTTGCGCATTATCTGGCCGTCCGCGACCTTTATGCCGATCGAATGACCGAGCCCAACCGCAATCTATGGCTAGAACCACGGGCAAAGCACGGCTGCTGCACCCCTGTTCCAACGTCAGCCGCTGCCGTTTGCCTTAAGGTTTTGCGGTGGTGCGGAGCCCAAAAAAACATCACCGCGCGCAGGCGAGTTTGCACGCGGTGACACATCTGGGATAAAAGATACGAAGGGCGAGAAACCTAGCCTAAATATAGCTGCGCACCAAGGCCCCTGCGATCAATGACCAGCCATCTGCCACAACAAAGAAGGCCAGTTTGAAGGGCAAGGACACGACCGCTGGCGGCACCATCATCATCCCCATCGACATCAAAATCGCTGCAACAACCAGATCAATGATCAAGAACGGCATGAAAATCAAAAAGCCAATCTCAAAGGCGCGTTGAATTTCTGACAGGATAAAAGACGGGATCAGCAGCGATAAGGGCGCATCGGGGATGGCCATGCCCAGCGTTTCGGGCCGCAAATCGGCCATGGCGGCAAAAGTATCAGGGTCAAGCCGCGCGGCCATAAAGGCGCGAAACGGGCCCAGAACCAGCGGAATTGCGCCTTGCACATCAATGGTGCCAGCTTGCAGGGGCTGAAGCCCATCTGTCCACGCTTTGGTGAACACGGGGTCCATCACAAACCATGTTAGAAACAGCGCAAGGCTTATGATCAGCATATTGGGCGGGGATTGTTGTAGACCAATCGCTTGCCGAAGGATCGACAGCACAGTGACGATAAAGGGAAAGCAGGTGATCATCACCGCAAGTCCTGGCACGATGGATAGAACTGTAACCAACAACAGCAATTGGATAGAGCGCGCAGCCAGCGACGTGTCATCGCCAAAGTTAATGGCGATATCCTGCGCCATCAGCGGCCCTGCGGCCAGCATCGCGCCCGCAGCAATTGCTGCGCCCGCCCAAAAGGCACTGCGCCCCAGCCAAAGTTTATTCATATCACAATCCGCCGCGCAGATTGGCCACTTCGGTTAGGCGCACGGCCAGTTGTCCTGACCCTTCGCCATCCAATTCCTGCAATTCGCCGCGCGCGATCAGCCTATCGCCGACATACAGTTCGACAGGGTCATCCACGCGCCGATCTAGGGGCAACACCGAATCGCGTGCAAGGCGCAGCAGGTCTTTGACCAATGGCCGCGCTTTGCCAACGGAAATGGTCACCTCGATGGGAACTTGGCCGAAGGGGCTGTTTTCTTGTGTTTCACTCATGATTTTTCAGACCTTTCTGGATGCTGAAAGAAATTGGTCAGCGCAGTGGAAATTTCGGCAATAGCGCTGTCTAAATCGATGCGCGTTTCGCTTTGGCCAAGACGCAAGAACGCTTGGCCTTCGCCAAGGCTTGGCTCTTCCACCACAATTGCGGGTGGGCCGTTCGATTGCGCCAGCACTGCGTCAACTGCGATACGGGCGCTTGGGTGGATGACAATTTCGACAGGGCTGTCGGAAGCGCGCTCGGCCAAGGGGCGAAGGCTGTGCAAGATGGTGGGTGCCAAACTGGCGCGGGCAATGGCAGGCAACAGGCGCGCGACAATATCTTGCAAAAGCGGTTCCATCGCATCCAAAACATGTTGGCGCGCATCGGCAAAGGTAAAACCAAGGCTTTTCAAATTGCGCGCGAGTTCTGCGCCAATTTGGGCCTGATCACTGCTTTGGGCCGCCACTGCATCATCCCAACCCGCGCGATACCCGTTGTCATAGGCTGCAAGCTTGGCCTCTTCAAAGGCGATGCTTTCCAGCACAACAACGGGGGTTTGCCCCGCAGGTTCTGGCGTATCAAACACTTCGAGGTTTAGCGTTTTCATGCTTTTTCCTCCTCTTGCTCCATCCAGCCGCGCAGAATCTCGACAGACTCTGCCTGCCGTTCTTCAATCAGGCGGCGCAGGCGCGCGACGGGGTCGGCGCTGTCATTGCTGCCCGGGCCCATGTCGAAATTATCCAAATTGACCATGGGCAAATCGCCAAAGCTGTCGATCTCGCCCGTCAGCACTGCGCCATTTCCTTCAAAGCCAGGCAAGGCCAAAGCACCTCCATCGGGCGCGGGTAGCATTTGCGTTTGCATAGGGGCAAAGCGGCCTGCAAGCATGGGGCGGATCACAAACAGACCCAGCACCAGTGCGACCAGACCCAGTACCAAAGTTTGGATCAGGGTC
>CAXNJD010000157.1:0-4640 GCA_964202545.1 Cypionkella sp. | reverse complement strand
GTTTTTGCGCGGCATCATAACTTAGGCGGCAGACTGTAGACGGATCGCGCACCGCAAACATCGCGCCAAAGCGCATCGCCTTGCCCAGCACTTCTGCGGTTTGAATTTCGCTATCACTAAGCAAACGGAACAAGGGTTCCAACCGCGATCCTGAACGGTTGTTCTTATAGCGATGCACAAGCGCAAGGCCCAAGAAAACACGGCCCGGATGATCCAACCCGCCAAGGTTGGCGCGGGTTGCTGCGTCAAAGCAGGCTTCGGCGCGAAAATCTGGATGCGTGCGCCACGATGTGTCATGTAGCAGACAGGCCGCCTTGATCAGACGCAGGCGATCTGTGCTGGCATCGCTAAAAAGCGGAACCAAAAATTCGTACAGTTTTTTGCCAAACCCAGGTAGGCGGCTTTGGGTTTTCTCGGCCATCCGTGCCGCTTCCAGCAGCGGATCACGCGCGCGCAGACTGGGCGGCATTTGTTCAAACAAAAGCCCCTCGCGGATACCATAGGCCGACACGTCAATTCCGCTTGGCCCCGCAATTTGCACCAATGCGCGGAGCACTTCGCAGGCAATCGGAACAAGTTCCATCCGTTCCGCAGAAGTGCCCGTGCGCGAGCGCAAGGAGGACAGATCCGATTTCGCAATCCAATCCAGCGTATCAAGTAGCCCCGCCGCATCCATGCGATATTCGTGCAAAACTGTCAGCGGATAGCCCCGCCGTTCCATATCTAGCCGTGCAATTACCCGCCACGACCCCCCCACCAGATATATCCGCTGGCCCGTGCAAGACAATTCGTCCACCGCAGATTTTACCAACTCGGCAATATGCACAGCGCGCACGGCAGGGTCGCTGGAATGCTGTTGCAAACGGAACGGGCCAAGCGGGGTCGATAGGCGCGCGCCCACTGTGCCTTCGCCGATTCGTGCCAATTCCATCGAATTTCCGCCAATATCACAGACAACGCCCTCGGCCTCAGGCCAGCCCAAAAGCACGCCCTGCGCCGATAGTCGCGCCTCTTCATCGCCGTCCACGATCAGAATTTTCAACCCCGTCTCACGCATAACTTCGGCATGAAATTCAGCCCCGTCAGTGGCTTCGCGCACGGCAGCCGTGCCAACCACAGTCATGGTTTCTACCTCCATCCCTTTGGCGAGCAGGGCAAAACGGCGCAATGCGGCCAGCGCGCGTACCCGCCCTTCAGGGTTTAGCGCGCCCGTTTGCGCCAGCCCTTTGCCAAGGCCGCACATCACCTTTTCGTTAAAGAAATAGGCAGGGCTACGCGCTGCGCCATCAAACACCACCATGCGGACAGAGTTTGACCCCACATCTACAACACCCACCCTCGACAGCGCCCGCGCCATTGGGTCTGCGAACAGATCATTGCCGAACGGCCCGCTTTTGCCATCACGTGGCAAAAGCAACTTATGCCAAAACTTGCGCATCTTCCCCGCCTGCGGTGCCACGCCCCGAAAGCGAAGGCGTTTCCATAAAAAATTTGTGGCAGTTAAAGGCGTTACCATCCGCTGGGGCAAGGTCGCGCTGATAGCTACCGCTGGGCGACAATAGCCAACTTTGCGCCTCATCCGCAAGATTAGCAGCCATGATTTGCCGCACGATTTGGTCTTTTACAGTAGGGTTATTGATTTCGACCAATGTTTCCACCCGCCGCGTTAGGTTGCGGCCCATCCAATCGGCGGATGAGATGAAAACTCGGCTGGCATTCGATGGCAATCCACCGCCATTGCCAAAACAAACAATCCGCGAATGTTCCAAATAACGCCCAACAATCGATTTGACACGGATGTTTTCTGATAGCCCCTTGATCCCTGGGCGCAGCCCACAAATGCCGCGCACAATCAGGTTTATCCTCACCCCTGCACCGCTTGCCGCATACAGCGCGTCGATTACATCGGGTTCGACCAGCGAATTGACCTTAACCCAAATTTCCGCAGGCCGCCCCGCGCGGGCATGATCCGCCTCTGCGGCGATCAACTCCAGCAGGCGCGGCTTTAGCGAAATGGGCGAGATTGCCAAATTTTCCAGCCCCTGCGGCTGCACATAGCCCGATAGGTAGTTAAACACTCGCGTTGCATCGCGCCCCAATGCGGGATCGCAGGTAAAGAACGACAAATCCGTGTAAACCTTGGCTGTAATGGGATGGTAATTGCCCGTGCCGTAATGGGTATAGGTGACTAGATTTTCCCCTTCGCGGCGCACCACAGTGCTGATTTTGGCATGGGTTTTGTAATTGATAAACCCGTACACCACATGCGCCCCCGCCCGCTCTAGGCGGCGCGATTGGCGAATATTTGCCGCCTCATCAAAGCGCGCTTTCAGTTCGACCAGCGCGGTTACAGATTTGCCCGCCTCGGCCGCCTCGCACAGCGCGGCCACAATCGGGCTATCCCAAGACGTTCGATAAAGGGTCTGCTTAATGGCCAAAACATTCGGGTCGCGCGCCGCCTGTTCTAAAAAGCGGATGACCATGTCAAAGCTCTCGTATGGGTGATGCAGCAGCATGTCCTTTTGCTTGATGGCGGCAAACATATCGCCATCATGGTCTTCGATCCGTTCGGGCACGCGCGGGGCAAAAGGCGGCCACAGCAAATCGGCGCGGCTAGACAGTACCAGTTCCTTCAAATCTGCCACGCCGAGCAGTCCGCGCACTTCGACCATTTCATCGGGCGATACGGCCAGTTCTTCCATAATCATCGCGCGCAGGTCTGGCGGCGCGCCCGAGCTGATTTTTAGACGCACCACATCGCCCCGCCGCCGCCGTTTCAGCGCCGATTCAAACTCGCGCACCAAATCTTCGGCCTCGTCCTCGACTTCCAAATCGCTATCGCGCAGCACGCGAAACAGGCAGTGGCCACGATCCGTGTAGCCTGGAAACAGCATATCCAAATGGATCAGCAGCAATTCCTCTAGCGGCAAAAACCGCGCCTCCCCCTCACGCGAGGGCAGCGGCACAAAGCGGGCAATCTGTGTGGGAATAGGCAGCAGCGCCTTTAGGGTGCGATGATCGGTTTCGCGTTCCAGTTCCAGCGCCAATGAAAAGCCTGTATTTGGGATAAACGGAAACGGATGGGCAGGGTCAATGGCAAGTGGCGAGAGGACTGGAAACACCTTAGCCAAAAAATGCTCTTCCAGAAATTTGGTATCCTTAGCCGTAAGCCTGCTGCGGGTGCAGATGGTAATGCCCGTTGCTTCCATCAATTTGCGCAGCTTGTTGAACACCGCCTGCTGGGTGTGCATCAGGCGGCGCGCATTGGTTTGGATCAGCGCCAGTTGTTCGGCAGGGCTGCGGCCATCTTCCGATAGGGTAGAATTATTAGCCCGCACTTGCGCGCGCAGTCCCGCTACACGCACAGTGAAAAATTCGTCGAGGTTGGTCGCCGAAATCGACAAAAACCGCAGCCGTTCTAGCAAAGGTACGGCGGGGTTCGACGCCTCATCCAGTACGCGCCAATTAAAGGCAAGCCAGCTAAGTTCGCGGTTAAAAAAGCGGCGCGGCCCCATCAGATCTGCGGCGGGCGCATCCACGGGGGCGGGATAGGGGGCGTGCAGAAAATCGGCTTGGGTCATGAGCGAGGCTTTACGCAAAAGATGTGACGAGGTGGTGACAGCTTGTCAGCCATGGGCGGCCTTGTCCAGCACATCAGCCGCCAGCGCGCGGGTCACGGGCCGGCCATCGGCCAAAGCGCGCGCATCCAATACCGCCACAATATCGCGCGCGGCACCAATGCTGCGCTCGATCCGCGGGGCCAGATAGGCAATCAGGTTGGGCGGCACGGTGATTTGGCGGTCTGTAAACAGTTTCACCAAAACCGCCGTGATCAGGCTTTCATCAGGGGCGGCAAGCTGCGTTATCGTCAGCGCCTGCATTCGACTGAAAAGATCAGGCAGCATCAGCCCCCAATCGCGCGGCGGCGCGCGCGCGGTAATCAGCAAATGCCCTGCATTGGACATCAGGTTATGCAAATGAAACAGTGCCTCCTCGCCCGCGCGCGGCAGGGCATGGGCATCTTCCACCACCACCGCCCCCGCGTTGGCCACGGCGGGCAGATCAGCGCTGGCCAAATCCGCCGCAGGCACCATCTGCGCCCCCGACATTCCCACCCAAATATGCGCCAAATGCGTCTTGCCCGCGCCTTGTGGGCCAATCAGCAGCATCCGCCCCGATGGCCAGCCTTGCCAGCCATCCACCATTGCCAAAGCCGCGCGGTTGGACGCGGATGGAAAGAAATCGTCGCGCAAAAAGCCATCCTTTTGGCCCAGATCAAAGGCAAGTTGGCCGTTCATTCCTAAGACTGATCATAGTTTTCGGCGGCACTGCCAGCCACGCCTTTATACAACAGGCTGGCCTGATACTGTTCAATGCCAAATCGGGTGAATACGCCAATGGCGGCGGCGACAGGCACCGCCACCAGCATCCCCGCAAAGCCAAACAGGCTGCCAAAGGCCGACAGCGCGAAAATCAGCCAGACAGGATGCAGCCCCACCGAATTTCCCACCAGTTTGGGGGTTAGGATGTTTCCTTCTACAAATTGCCCAAAGGCGAAAATGGCGGCAATCATCCCGATAGACAGCCAGTCCCCCCAAAATTGGAACAAGGCCAGACCAATGGCAAGCGTGCCGCCGACC
>CAXNJD010000156.1:0-4669 GCA_964202545.1 Cypionkella sp. | reverse complement strand
GGGTGCCGACCTGTTCAATTTTACAATTGTTCAAAACAACAATACGGTTAGCCAAAGTCATCGCTTCGGTTTGATCATGGGTCACATAAATCATCGTCGTGCCCAATCGTTGGTGCAATTCGGCCAATTCAACCCGCGTGCGCACGCGCAGGCCAGCGTCAAGGTTCGACAGCGGCTCGTCAAACAAAAAGGCTTTGGGTTCTTTGACAATCGCGCGCCCAATCGCCACGCGTTGGCGCTGCCCGCCCGACAGTTCTGCAGGGCGGCGCGCAAGCAGCGCCTCCATTTCCAGCATCTTGGCGGCGCGCGAAACCCGCGTGCCAATCACATCTTGGCTAAGGCCAATATTGTGCAGCCCAAATGCCATGTTTTCGGCAACTGTCATATGCGGATAAAGCGCATAGTTTTGAAACACCATTGCCAGATTACGCTGGCCTGGCGGCAAGTGTTCAGACCGCACCCCGCCAATGGTCAGCGCGCCGTCATCGATGCTTTCCAGCCCTGCAATCATGCGAAGAAGGGTCGTCTTGCCCGAACCAGAAGGCCCCAGAAACACCACAAACTCGCCCTCTTGAATATCCAAGCTAACTGCGCGGATAACTTCAACCGCACCAAACTTTTTTGACACGCCGTCCAGACCAATTCCTGCCATTTTCGTCTCCCTTTTAATTATAGCATCATATTTTCGGGTATGTATCAATAGCCAAGGTTAAATTACATTCATGCCGCACCAAACGGCGCTTTCCGCCATTGGGAGCCGTAATTTTCCAAAGCTATCGGGCTAAATTTGCATCTTTGCTTAGGCGTTTTTGCAGTAGGTTGCCTCAATTCCAACCGACTGAGGCCGGATTTCAGCAGCACCAGCATCCCTTGACTTGGTTTTTGGGTTGAAGGCTGCCAACATGCTTTCTGGGGTATCTTGCGAAGTGCCTTAATCCCGAAGCATCCTTTAAACTTGACAGGTGTCTTGGGGTTAAATGGATAGCGCTAAACTGGCATTTTGTCGAAATCCGTCTTCTTTCCCAATGCGATGGGCGTCACATTCGGCAAGCTGCGTCTAAATGCGTGGGCCTGAACGAATGTCCCGCTTGGCATTGCTAGCTGCAAACCGACGTAAAGTGAGTTTCTTATGATTGGAACAGGTTAACGGGCAAATACGTGTTTGATACGTCTAAGGCGTAGGCTCGTGAAAGGTGTCGCAATGGAGGGCGAGCCCCCTTTCTATGGCAGAGCCAAGACCTGCACTTGGGGCAAATCGGTCAAACCAAGCCCCAGCGCGCGGTAGGCCGAGAAGGACAAGGTTGCCCCCCCACCAGCGGGCAGCAGATCAACATTCACGCCAGAACCATTTGCCAGCACCGCGCGGCCTTTGCTGGGTGCTGCGACCAAATTGGATTTCAGCCACAGACCCTGCTGCGCCGGGCTACCCAAGGCAACCGTGACATTGCCCAAAACTTGGCCAGAATCGGGTGCGGCTACGGCGGCGGCTTTTTGTGCTTCGGTTACCGTGTCCAGCGCTGCAGCGCTTTGCCCGCCCGTGGTCAGCGCGCGCAGACTGCTATCCTCGGGTCTAGGCATAAGCCAAGATTTGGTTTTGCTCAACGCACCGGCGCAGGCAGAGAGGGGCAAGATTAGGCAAAGGGCAAGGGCGATAGATTTCATGTCCTGAACTTAGGGCCAAATTGCCCGCCTCGCAAGAGGCAGCAACTTTGGCGTGCAACTGCGCCGTGCGGCGTTTGCATATACCTGCTGTTTACGTCTGGGGCTTGCAGGGGTCGTGCGCGGGCCTTAGGTTGGGCTCATGCAAAACGCCCCCCTTATTGACCCTTTCGCGCGCGCCATCACCTATCTGCGCCTGTCGGTGACAGACCGCTGCGATTTTCGCTGCACTTATTGCATGTCCGAAGCGATGCAGTTTTTGCCGCGCGCCGATTTGCTAACGCTAGAAGAGCTGGATCGCCTGTCGAGCGCCTTTATCGACCTTGGTGTGCGCAAACTGCGCATCACGGGGGGCGAGCCGCTGGTGCGCAAAGGGATTATAACGCTTTTCCAATCGCTAAGCCGCCATTTGGCCAGCGGCGCGCTGGAAGATTTGACCCTGACCACCAATGGCAGCCAATTGGCGCGGTATGCAGCCGATCTGGCCGCCTGCGGGGTGCGGCGGATCAATGTTTCATTAGATACGCTTGATCCCGATAAATTCGCGGCCATTACCCGTTGGGGCAAGCTTGCCCCCGTTTTAGAAGGCATTGCGGCGGCCAAAGCGGCGGGGATGCGCGTAAAAATCAACGCCGTTGCGTTGAAAGGTTTAAACGAGGACGAGTTGTTTACCCTAACCGATTGGTGCGCCGATCAAGGCCATGATCTGACCTTTATCGAGGTTATGCCGATGGGCGAGGATATGGGTGATGCGCTGCGCCTTGGCCAGTATTGGCCGCTGACGGATGTGCGTGCGCGTCTGACTGCGCGCTATGGCGCAACAGACTTGCCCCTTCGCACGGGAGGGCCTGCGCGCTATGTGCAGTTGGGCGCCACGGGCCAGCAGATTGGCTTTATCACTCCGCTGACGCATAACTTCTGCGAAAGCTGCAACCGCGTGCGCGCGACCTGCACGGGGCAGCTTTACATGTGCCTTGGCCAAAACGATATGGCTGATTTGCGCGCGCCTTTGCGGGCCAGCGCCGATGATGCGGCCCTGACGGCCGCCATTCGCGCCGCCATTGCCCGCAAACCCAAAGGGCATGATTTTGATTATACCCGCGCCAGTGCGGCTGCGGGTTCGGGCAAAGTCTCAGGACAAATGCCACGGCATATGAGCCATACGGGTGGCTAGGTGGCCAGCGCGGCAATCTGCCGCGCCCATGTTTGCAAGGGTTTATCAACCAAATCGCGCGATGATCCCCCTCGCGGCACATCGCCGCGCCCCCTAGCCGCGCCTACGCTTCGGGCGCATATCTGCATCAAAGAAAAAGGTGCGTCATGGATACGTTTTTACTTTCGCGCATACAGTTTGCGGCCAACATCTCGTTCCACATTCTGTTTCCCACCATCACCATCGCGCTGGGGTGGGTTTTGTTGTTTTTCAAGCTGCGGTTCAACGCCACGCGCGATCCTGCTTGGATGGCGGCTTATATGTTTTGGGTTAAGGTGTTCGCGCTGTCTTTCGCGCTGGGAGTTGTTTCGGGCATCACCATGTCGTTCCAGTTTGGCACCAATTGGCCAGGGTTTATGGAAAAGGTTGGCAATGTTGCAGGCCCGCTGCTGGCGTATGAAGTTCTAACGGCCTTTTTCCTAGAGGCAGCATTTCTTGGCATCATGTTGTTTGGCGCAAGCCGCGTCGCGCCTTGGGTGCATACCACGGCGACATTTTTAGTGGCCCTTGGCACGACCATGTCGGCGTTTTGGATTATTGTGCTGAATTCATGGATGCATACCCCTGCGGGGTTTGAATTGCGGGGTGGCGTGGTGCATGCAACCGATTGGTTTGCCATCGTTTTTAACCCATCCATGCCTTATCGGTTTGTTCATATGTTGCTGGCTTCGGGGCTGACCGTGGCGTTCCTAATTGCAGGGATTTCGGCCCTGCGCCATTTGTGGGGCGAGCGCAGCGACGAGATGCGCAAATCCTTGCGCTTTGGCGTTACGCTGGGCGCGCTGTTGATCCCAGTCCAGATTTTTGCAGGCGATATGCACGGGCTGAACACGCTGGAACATCAGCCGCAAAAGGTGGCCGCTATGGAAGGCAATTGGGAAACGGGCCCCCGCGTGCCGCTGCTGCTGTTCGCCCTGCCTGATGAAGAGGCGCGCGAGAACCGCTTTGAAATTGGCATACCAGCGATGGCTTCGGTGATCTTAAAGCATGATCCCGATGGCGTGGTGCCGGGGTTGAATGATTTTATCGCCGCTGATGGCACAGTGATGCACCCGCCCGTGGCCCCTGTGTTTTGGTCGTTCCGCGTGATGGTGGGCGCAGGGTTTGCGATGCTGGCCCTGTCTTGGGCAGGCGTTGCCCTGATGCGCAAGCGCGGGGTTGACAGGCTGCCGCGTCTATATCTTGGCGCGCTGGCGGGGGCAACGTTTATCGGCTGGGTCGCCACTTTGGCAGGCTGGTACACTACGGAAATTGGCCGTCAGCCGTGGCTGGTGCAGGGCGTTCTGACCACGCGCGAGGCGGTGGCCGCAGTGCCATCGAGCATGGTTTTGTCCACGCTGATTGGGTATTTGGTGATCTATGGCGCGTTGATACTGGCCTATATGATCACCATCACCACGCTGGCGGGCAAAGCGGCCAAGGGTCAGCCCCTGCCCGCCCATCGCCCCCAACTTGCCCCCGCCGAATAGGATCTTGCCATGATATACGACAATTTGCCGCTGATCTTTGCCGCCCTGATGGGCCTGTCGATCCTGATCTACGTTATTCTGGACGGGTTCGATTTGGGTGTTGGGCTGCTGTTTCCCTTTGCGAACGCTGGCCAGCGCGACCAGATGGTGGCCAGTATCGGCCCGTTTTGGGACGCAAATGAAACGTGGCTGGTGCTGGCGGTGGGAATTCTACTAGTGGCCTTTCCCGCCGCCCATGGCGCGATTTTGACCGCGCTGTATTTGCCCGTCTTTATCATGCTGGTTGGCTTAATCCTGCGCGGCGTGGCGTTTGAATTTCGCACCAAAG
>CAXNJD010000155.1:0-4677 GCA_964202545.1 Cypionkella sp. | reverse complement strand
ACGGGCGCAAAGTACTGCCTTGCTGTGGCTTCTGGCGGCTATGGCCTTGGTTGCGCGCTGCGCGCGGTGGGGATGGTGGCGGGCGACCCTGTTCTGACCAACGCCTTTACCCTTGCCCCTGTTCCTGGGGCGATTGCGGCGGCGGGGGGCAGGCCAATTTTCATCGAAACCACACCCGATTTGACGATTGATTTTACGGATTTAGCCGCCAAAGCAAAGGCAACAGGCGCGCGGATTTTGATGCTGTCGCATATGCGCGGGCATATCTGCGATATGGACGCGCTGGTGGCGCTTTGCGCGCGTTTGGGCGTGCAGATAATCGAGGATTGCGCGCATACGATGGGGGCCGCGTGGAACGGGGTTCCGTCTGGGCGGCACGGAATTATCGGCTGTTATTCGATGCAAACCTACAAGCATATCAATGCGGGCGAGGGTGGATTTATAATCACCGATGATGCCGAGATCATGGCCCGCGCGGTGCTGCTATCGGGCAGTTATATGCTGTATTCCAAGCATTTAGCCGGCCCAGATGCGGCGGTGTATGAAGATTTGCGCCTGCAAACGCCCAATGTTTCGGGGCGGATGGACAACCTGCGCGCCGCCATTTTGCGCCCGCAATTGCCGCTGCTGGAAAGCCGCGTCGCACGCTGGCAGGGGCTGTACCGCGTGATTGAGGGCGGGCTTGCAGGCGTGACAGGGTTGGTGCTGCCGCACCGCCCGAGGGAAGAACATTTCGCGCCTTCATCGTTTCAATTCCGCCTTGACGGCTGGTCGCCCGCCCGCATCGGCGCGTTTTTGTCGCGGTGTTTGGCGCGGGGGGTGGAACTGAAATGGTTCGGCGCTGATCGCCCTGTCGCCTTTACCTCGCGCTATGACCATTGGGCCTATGCGGGGGTGCAAAGCTGCCCCAAAACCGATGCAGTTTTGGCAGGGCTAATTGACATGCGCCTGCCGCTGACGTTTAGCGAGGGCGACGCCGCCCTGAGCGCGCGGATTATTAGGGCCGAGGCGCTGGCCGTGGGGCAGGGGCCAGAGCCTGAGGCTGCTGAGATGCCCGTTATTCAGTGATTGGAGTGGGCTGCGCCGCAAAGCCCTTGTTTTGTGGGGTTTTCGCGTATGGCGGGCGTATGTTTTGCGTATGGTATGCGTATGGCATCCGTCCCTACATTTTTTGAATGGGCGACGTGGTTTCAAGGGAGTAAGGTGCGTGAGGTCACGCACCATTTTGGGCGGGGTGTGCGGTGATGAGAGTGGTGCGTGCAAGCACGCACCCTACGCTGGCTGTTCAAAAAACAATGCGTGACGCGCGAAAGGTTACATTGTTTGAATTGAAACGCGAGGCTTATTTGGTTGGAGCGAATGCCGTCGTCGGGGTTGATCTCGATTATACTGAAATCAGCGCAAACTCGAACATGATCATGCTTTTGGCCTCTGGCACAGCGGTGGTTATAGACCAATAGCAATCTCTTGGGTTTGAACTGGTATGCACTTCGCGCCTGTGCATCATTGTCTTTCTCGGCACGGAATCAAGGCGCATAGCGCCGCCGTGCCGCGCCCTCCCTCCCCCCAGGAGGGCGCACCTTTCCGCCTGTGCCTAAAACTGCCGTAGGGGGGCCTGCACCATAAAAGGCACAGAATTTCTGTGGAGCGCCCTCCCGGGGGTGTATCATTTCGTACGATTGGTTAGAGCCTTCTGGCGTAAACCGTGGTATTGATCTTCTGCGCCAAATGGGAGTGCTGCCATGAAACTTCGTCTTCACGCCAATGCCACCACCACGCCGAAGACGCGGGCTTACATCCAAAACAGCGCCGCCTCGGTGGCCGATCTTGCGCGCGAGCTGGGCATTTCCCAGACCGCCGTTCGTCGTTGGCGTGCGCGGGCAAATACCGAAGATCGCAGCCACACGCGCCATGATTTGGGCCAATCCACAACCCCCGAACAAGAAGCAATCATTGCGCAGTTGCGCAGCATAGCGCGGCTGAGTTTGGACGACATCACCGAAGTGATGCGGCGTTGCCTGGCCCCAAACCTGTCGCGCAGCGCGGTGTATCGCTGCCTGCGCCGCATGGGTTTGACGGGCGCATTGGCCGACGCATCGCCCGCTTCCCAAGATGCCCCCTTTCATCCCGAACCATTCGGTTTTGTGCATGTTGATCTGAAATATCTAGGCAAGCTCAATAGCATAGCCGAGTTTGCCTTTGTCGCTATCGAACGCATTAGCCGCTTTGCCTATGTCGAAATTCTACCCGATCGCAGCGCGCAAACTGTCACCGCTGCATGGGCGCGTTTCTTGGCGGCCTTCGGCCATCCTGTTCATACCGTGCTCACCGACAACGGATCCGAGTTTACGGATCGCTTTAACAAAGGCTCTAAAGCGGGCCACGCGGCCAAGCCCAGCGGAGCCCATCCGTTCGATCAAGTCTGCGCCGAATGGGGCATCGCGCACCGCCTTACCCGCCCCTATCGCCCGCAAACCAACGGAATGGTGGAGCGATTCAACCGCCGCCTGTCAGACGCCATACGCGCCCTGCCACAAGCCCGCGACAACGGCCGCCACCGCACACACTTCATAACGAACGCCGACCGAACCGCATTCCTGCTGACATTCGCCCACAACTACAACCGAACGCGCCTGCGATGCATAAATTATAAAGCCCCGCTAGACGTGCTGAACAATCAGACGGAACACAACACCGAGGGAGCGCGCGGCACTATGGTGGGATTGCGTCTAAAAAGGGATCGCCCCCGCCCTGCCCGCCCCCACGCGTGTAGGGACGGATGCAATACGGATGCCATACGCAAAACATACACAAACCATATGCAAGAATCTGGCGGTGTCGGGCTGCGGCGGGGGCTGGGCGGCTACACCTCTTCCACCAAAACCACCCCGCCCATCGCCTTGATCGCGCCCTTGATCTGCGGCGTAATGGGATAGGATTTTGGCAGTTGGATATCCACCTCTCGGCCCGTATCATCTTGCACACAAAGGAAAATCTTGGCCTTTGCGGGGCCGGTCAAATTGCCCAAAAGGCTTGCCAGCGATGCTGCCGCCTCTGGGCGATTGATATGCACCCGCAGATCGGCGGCTTCGGCAGTATTGGCAACAGAATCAACGGGTTGCGCCGCGCGGGCCAGCAGTTTCAGCGTCTCGCCTTCCAAAGTCGCCTCGACCGTCAGCACCACATTGCGCCCAACCTCCAAAATGTCGCGTGCAGCTTCCAAAGTGTCGGAAAATACGGTTACTTCATACAAACCCGTCGGATCAGACAGGGAAACAAACGCAAAACGATTGCCCTTGGCCGATTTGCGTTCTTGCTTGGCCGAAACGGACCCCGCCATTTTGGCAACCATCGGGCCGCGTTCAGCAAGGCGGGTGACTTCGGCTAAGGTCTTGACATCGCGTCGTTTTAGGGCGGGCATATAATCATCCAGCGGGTGACCCGACAGGTAAAAGCCCACCGACAGATGTTCTTGCGTCAGCCTCTCCAGCGGCAACCAATCATCGCGGAACGGCAGGCGCGGTTCTTGAATATCGCTGCCGCTTTCCCCAAACAGGCTGACTTGCGATGATGCCTTTGCCTCGTGCACCGCCGCAGAATAGGCTGATAGCGCATCCAGCGCGTCAAACACCTTTGCCCGATTGGCGTCCAGCGCGTCAAACCCGCCCGCGCGGGCCAGCATTTCCAACGGGCGCTTGCCCACGCGTTTTAAATCCACACGGCGCGCAAAATCAAACAAGGTGGCAAAGGGCGTATCGCCCCGCACCGCTGTGATCAGGCGCATCGCCTCAACCCCCACGCCTTTTAGCGCGCCAAGGGCATACACCACCGCCCCGTCACGCACCGAAAACGTCGCCTCGCTGCCATTGACACATGGTGCGCGCATCGGGATGCCCAGCTTATCGACCTCGCGCTTATAGACCGCCAGTTTATCGGTTAAATGAATATCGCAATTCATCACCGCAGCCATAAATTCAACGGGGTAATTCGCCTTAAGATACGCCGTTTGGTATGACACCACCGCATAGGCCGCAGCATGCGATTTGTTAAAGCCGTAGTTGGCGAATTTTTCCAGCAGATCAAACACTTCGCCCGCTTTTGCGGCCTGAACGTTATGGGTTTTCAGCGCCCCTTCAATGAATTTGGGGCGTTCTTTATCCATTTCCTCTTTGATCTTTTTCCCCATTGCACGGCGCAGCAAATCGGCCCCGCCAAGGGAATAACCCGCCATCACCTTGGCAATCTCCATCACCTGTTCTTGATAGACGATAATGCCTTGGGTTTCGGCCAAAATATGGTCGATGGTGGGGTGCAAAGACTCTAGATCGCGCAGGCCGTTTTTCACCTCGCAGTAGGTTGGAATGTTTTCCATAGGGCCAGGGCGGTATAGGGCGACCAGCGCGACGATATCTTCGATGCAGGTGGGTTTCATACGCCGCAGCGCGTCCATCATGCCGCTGGATTCTACTTGAAACACGGCCACGGTTTTTGCGCTGGCATACAGATCATAAGTTGGCTGATCATCCAGCGGGATCAGGCTGATATCAATGTTCACCCCGCGCTTTGAGAGGAGATGCAGCGCGTTTTGAATGACTGTCAGGGTTTTCAGGCCCAGAAAGTCAAATTTCACCAGCCCCGCCGCCTCGACCCATTTCATGTTGAATTGGGTGGCGGGCA
>CAXNJD010000154.1:0-4681 GCA_964202545.1 Cypionkella sp. | reverse complement strand
ATGTCGGGCGTTGCGGCGGTCTGCCTAACTTCGCGCCTTGGGTCAACGCGCCCTTCTATCGCCACGGGGATGGAACTGGAGATTATCACGATGGTCGTCTTAGGCGGGGTGAATATTCTGGGCGGATCAGGGTCGATTCCAGGCGTGGTGCTGGCGGCGTTTATCATGGGGATGGTCACCTTTGGTATTGGGCTGCTGAACGTACCAGGCATTGTGATGTCAATTTTCCTTGGGCTGCTGCTGATTGCTGTCATTGCTGCACCAAAACTGATCTGGAGGAAGTGATGCAGAAATACGCGTTTAAAATGCGCCTGCACACAGGGCAGGAAGCCGAATATCAGCGTAGGCATGATGCGATTTGGCCCGAACTGGTGGCACTGCTGCGGGACGCAGGCATTTCGGATTATTCCATTTTTCTAGACCGCGAGACGCAAACTCTGTTTGGCGTTTTGACGCGCGCGGATGATCACAAAATGGACGGCCTGCCGCAAACCGAAGTGATGGCGCGCTGGTGGGCCTATATGGCCGATATCATGGACACGCATCCAAGCAACGAGCCTGTGGCAACGCCGCTGGCACAAGTATTCCATATGCCATGAGCGCACCTGCCCATATTGCCGTCATCGACATTGGCAAAACCCATGCCAAGCTGGCGCTGGTTGATCGGGCAAGCATGGCTGAAATAGCAGTCACCTCTTGCCAAAACAAAATATTGGCTGGCCCGCCCTATCCGCATTTTGATTTGGACGCGCTGTGGCTGTTTGTGAAATCGGCGCTGACAGATATGCAGGCGGCGCATGGCATTGACGCGATTTCCATCACTACACATGGCGCGGCGGCGGTGCTGCTGGACGGACAGGGCAATTTGGCTGCCCCGATGCTGGATTATGAATATATCGGGCCTGACGCAGTGGCCGAGGAATACGATGGCATCCGCCCCGATTTTGCGCAAACAGGATCGCCCCGCCTTGCGCTGGGGCTGAACCTTGGCGCGCAGCTTTTTTGGCAGTTTCAGCGCGACCCCTCCCTTTTGGCGCGCACAGCCCAAGTGGTGACCTATCCGCAATATTGGGGGTACTTGCTGACGGGACAAACCGCCTGCGATCCCTGCTCGCTGGGGTGTCATACAGATTTATGGAACCCATTTACGAATGCGCCATCAGATTTGGTGGCAAAACTAGGGCTTGCGGGTAAACTGGCCCCCTTGCGCGCGCCTTTCGATGTGCTGGGCGCTGTGCTGCCCGATTTGGCGCGCGCGCTGGGGCTACCGCGTGGCATTCCTGTTTATGTCGGTATCCATGATAGCAATGCTTCGCTGTTGCCGCATATATTGGCCATGCCGCCGCCCTTTGGCGTGGTATCCACAGGCACATGGGTAATTGCTATGGCTATGGGGGCAAAAGATGCCCCGCTAGACCAAACCCGCGATGTGTTGGTTAATCTGAATGCACTTGGAGCGGCTGTACCCTCGGCCCGTTTTATGGGCGGGCGGGAATATGAGATTCTTTGCGCGGGCGCAGACCTGCCGCCAGCCGATGATGCAGCGATGCAGCAGGTGCTAGCGGGCCAGATCATGCTTTTGCCATCTGTGATTAACAGCGCAGGGCCGTTTCAGGGGCGCAAAATGGGCTGGGCCGATGGGAATGCGCCCCAGATAGGCAGCACTCAATACAGCGCCGCCATAGCAGCCTATCTGGCGCTGATGACCAAGACCTGCCTTGATCTTATCGGGCAGCAAGGCGCGATTGTGGTTGAGGGGCCATTTACCCGCAATACGGCCTATTTGCAGATGCTGACCGCGTTGACTGGCCCTAACCGACCTGTATTTGCAGCAACATCGCAAACGGGAACAAGCACGGGCGCTGCACTTTTGGCGACGGGGGGATTGCCGCACCCGCAACAGATACAGCAGACCGCTATCCCCGATTGGCCAGAGGTTGCGGCCTATGAAGCGTTTTGGCAAAAGCGCGCGGCATTAGGGGCTGGCTAAAGGTTTGCCCAAACCGCTTGGCCCTTCAGCGCTGCCCGTAATACAGGCCGACCACATGTTCGGCCTGCGCAAAGAACAGCCAGCGCGCGGCGAAAGCGCCGATCAGATGCAACAGGGCGATCACCGCAAAACCCATCACTGTGGGCGGCGTAAGCGGCAGCAAAAGCGCAGGCCCAATACCCGCGCCGATCAGGGCAACGCCGCGTAGTTTTTCAACATGCTTGCGCGCAACAAGATAGATCATCTCGCGCATCAGGTAATTGGGCGAGGTGTGGGGCTGTTCAAACACACGCACAGCGCCCTGAACAGGGCCGATAGTGCCAAGGCCAGTTGCCGTGCCAAGTGTTTGCGCACGGGCGGCAAAGGCCCCGTCGCCGATGCGGAAAGCTGTCAGTAAAACAGCCACCAACAGCGCAGAAATAACCGCCCCTGCCCCGCTTTGCCCTGCCAGAATTGCCCCGCCCGCGCCCGCGAATGCCATAAACAGCGCGGGTGTTGTAGGGTGGTTCCAGCGCGGGATGGTTTTTAGCTGGGCGTAGATCATCGCGGTGCAGAAAATCGTGGCCAGCGCCAGCGCAGCGCCGACCAAGCCCAACCCGCGCGGCCAGCCAAGGCCCAGCCAATCTGATAGCGCCACGGGGGCCAGCGCCAAAAGGCATGCGACCGAGGCAATCGCCTCACGCGAAAGCCAACTTGACCGCCACTGGGTAAAGGCGCGCAAAAACCGCTGCGGGTTGCCAAGGTGAAACGTGCTGGCCAGCAATCCGCCCACCGCAAGTCCATATCCCAGACCCCAGTGAAAGAAGGCAGGCCAACCGCTGGGCGCAGGAAATCCCGCACCAAGAAAGGCCAGCAGGCCAAACCCCATGCCCGACAAAACAGTAAAGACGATAACTGACGGCGCGGGATGCATCAGATTTTCCCCAACACTTTATCCAGCCAGCCCGCAAAGCCCGTGGCCTGAATATCTAGCAGCGGGGCCAAGGGCGCGGACATATCAGGCGCATCTTTGCGCCGTGGGGGAAGGTATTTGTTGGTGGGGCGCGTGCCCAAATCTGGCATCAAATCATAGCCGCCGCGTTGCTTAGCAAGTTGGCTAACTGTACTGTAAGGATCAGCAAAATCGCCGAAATGCCGCGCGCCTGTTGGGCAGGTGCGCACACAGGCGGGAACGCGGTCTTCCTCGGGCAGATGATCGTTATAAATGCGATCAACGCACAGCGTGCATTTCTTCATCACTCCAACGTCTGCGTCCATTTCGCGCGCGCCATAAGGGCAGGCCCAAGCGCACAGGCCGCAGCCGATACAAGCATCTTCATTGACCAGAACAATACCGTCTTCCACCCGCTTATAACTGGCCCCCGTGGGGCAGACGGGCACGCAAGGCGCATCATCGCAGTGCAGGCAAGAACGGGGGAAGTTGACGATCACCGCCGCGCCGTGATCGGGGGTGATTTCATAAGAATGCACGCGGTTTAAAAACGCACCCGAAGGTGCCGCGCCATAAGGGTCTTGGTCGGACAACGGCGCGCCATAGCCTTGGTCGTTCCAGCCCTTGCAGGCGGTTACGCAGGCTTGGCAACCCACGCAGGTATCCAAATCAATGGCCAGTCCCAGTTTCTTTTCGGTATGGGTGGGAAGGCTCGTCATTGCGGTGCCTTTCGGGTTTTGCCGCGCGGCACGGCGCGCGGGATGGGCGCAAAGGCGGGTGAAGCGGCCACTTGTGGCCCTGCATTTTCGATTTTGACGCGCAGGTCAAACCACGCCGCCTGCCCTGTTACTGGGTCTGAATTGCTGCGCCTAATGCCATCGCCAATATCAGGCAGAAGTTCGGATATCAGATGGTTCAGCAAAAACCCTGTGGTGGATTCGGGCGCATCATCGTCCAGCGCCCAAGCGCCCTTACGCTTGCCAATCGCGTTCCATGTCCAAACTGTATGTTCATTCAGCGCCGCCATATGGGCCGCAGGCACGGTGATTTCACCCGTGGGCGAGGTGACGCGCGCATAATCACCATCTTTAAACCCGTGCGCCTCCCAAATCTTGGTCGGGATATACAGAAAGTTGCGCCCACGAATTTGGCGCAGCCAAGCGTTTTGACTGCCCCAAGAATGATACATATCCATGGGCCGCTGCGTTAGGGCATGAATGGTGTAGCCGTTATCTTGATAGGGGGAATACCACACAGGCAGTGGGTCCATCGCGCGTTTTAGGGTTTCGCGCAAATGGTCTGGTGGTTGATGCGGGCCAATCCCCTCGGCCGCGGCCTGAAAGCGGCGCATTGGTTCGGAATAGACCGAAAAAAGATAGGGCTGCGGGGATTCAAACAAAGATGTTTGCACAGCCCATTCCTGATAGGCCATATTCCACGGCTTATAAAACGCGCCCTCAGTGGGCACATGGGCCTGAAAGAACCCGCCGTTTTCGATATAACGGTCCAGTTGGTTCGGGTTGGCATCCCCGCGCCCTGTCTGGCTGCCATCCGCCCCGCGCCAGCCGATCAGCGGGCCAACCCCGGGGCGGCGGATGTGGTTTTGGATATAGTCGGCGTAGTCTGCAAACTTTGGGCTGCCATCGGCGCTGACCATTGGGCCAAGACCGAGCCGCGCGCCTAAGTCTAGGAGAACAGACTGGAAGGGGCGCACATCGCGGTCAGGCTCTACTACAGGCCAACGGATAGAATCGCCTGCG
>CAXNJD010000153.1:0-4685 GCA_964202545.1 Cypionkella sp. | reverse complement strand
AAGTCAAACGCGGCAGGGCTGGCGGGGTGGGGCATGGGATACTCCTTTGGCCACATAGCACCCAAGATTGGGGGCGGGGTCAAGGGTGGATGGGGGGGAATAGATTAACGCGGCGGGCGCGTGTGGCGGGCGTATGGTGTCCGTATGGTATGCGTATGGCATCCGTCCCGACACGCGGCGCGCGGTGGGGGAGGGGTGCGGATGCTTGCCAACGAAGGGTGCGCACGCCATAGTTGAGTGGAAGGGGTGGGGTATGGTGGAAACATCGTTAAGCAGAGACAAGGAGTTAAGAGCTTGGATACAGCGAGCTGTAGGGTAAGTGCTTGCACGCACCAAACTCCCCCCACCTTGCAAAAAGGTGCGTGGCTGCACGCAACCTACCCCCCTCTAACCAATCGTGCGCGGCAATACACCGAGGGAGGGCGCGGGCCTGTGGTGGGATGTGTGTGGGGCGGTTAAGCGAGGCGAGAGGTGGCGCGTGAAATCACGCACCCTACTCCCTTCCACCACTGATATTTAGCCCCCCCTACTTCCGTTCAATCCGATAACTCCCCTCTGGCAAATCCAGCGCCACCGCCAAATCTTGCACTTGGCGCAGCGATAGGGTGATGGTCATTTCGGTTTCGGTCATCTCGTCCATTTGGCGCAGCACGATGCAGTCTTCGAACGCCTCAATCGTGATGTCTTCTTGCAGGGCGTTTTCGGGCGCGCCTTCGTCGATCAGGGTGATGATGCTGGCGTCAAAATCGTGCTCGATGGTGAACATGGGGGGTCTCCTTAGCCAGTCACTTGCTTTGCCGCCATTTCACAATGATTTGTTCCGCTTGTCGCGGGGAAAATTGCAAATGGCTGGCCTGCGCGGCTATATTGCCGACATGAAGCTATGGCAGATCATTTTAGGGGCGGGTTTTGTGGTGCTGGCGGGCTGCGGGGTGATGCCCGCCCCGCCCAGCGGTGGGAAGGTGCCTGATTTGCGTTTACCGCCGCAGTTGGCTGCGCGAAACTTTGTGGCGGTGGTGGATGCGGTGGAACCTGTAGCGGAATCTGTCTGCCTTGGCGTGGGCACGCAGGGCAACTGCGATTTTCAGATTGCCATTGACGGGCGCGCGGGCCAGCCGCCCAATGCCTTTCAAACAGTAGATGATGCGGGCCGCCCGATTATCGCTTTTACCCTATCGCTGATTGCCACCGCGCGCAGCCGCGATGAGCTGGCTTTTATCATGGGGCACGAGGCGGGGCACCACATTGCGGGGCATTTAGCGCGCCAGCAGGACAGCGCCCTGCGGGGGGCGGTGTTGGCGGGGGTGATGGCGCAGGCCAGCGGGTTTGACAGTGCAGCGGTGGATCGCGCGGCGCAAATGGGGGCGGGCATTGGCGCGCGCCGCTATTCCAAGACCTTTGAGCTTGAGGCCGACCTGATCGGCACCCGCATTGCTTTTGCGGCGGGCTATGACCCCGTGCTGGGGGCCGCGTTTTTTGACCGCCTGCCAGATCCGGGCGACCGATTTTTGGGCACGCACCCCGCCAATGACAGCCGCAAGGCGCTTGTGCTGGGCGAAACCGCGCGCTTGCGGGGGCAATAGGCGTGCTGCAAATCGAAGATGTTCTGCGCGACCGCGGATCGCGCTATGCTGTTTCGGGCGGGGATGTAGTGGGGCGGGCAGGGGCGGCGGCCTTTATCGCTGACCTGCGGCGGCCAAAGAAATTCGCAAAGGCCACGCATCATTCATGGGCGGCTGTGCTGGGCGGCGAGGCCGTGCGATTTGATGATGGCGAGGCAGGGGCGGGCGATGTGATTTTGCGGATGATCCAGCGCGAGGCGCTGGAAGACCACATCATTGTTGTCACCCGCTGGTATGGCAGCGTGTATCTGGGCGGAGATCGGTTTGCCCATATCGTCACCTGCGTGCGGGCCTATCTGGACGCGCGGCGTAGCGCGCCGTAAGCTTCGCCTTGGCAGAGACTGTGCTGGCGGCAGTAGGGGGCACAAATGAAATGGCTTTGGGGCGAGCTGCGGCGGTTGCAGAACACGGCGCGCTGGTCTTATCAGGGGTGGGTTTCGGCCTGGGCGCGCGAGAAATCCCTGCGGCAATGGACGGCCGTCAATGCTCTGTCGGTTGCCCTTTCGCTGGTGGTTGATATGACCACGGGCGAGCGTGCTTTGATCTATGCCTTGGGCATTTTGGTGCTGGCGGCCGAGATGATCAACACCGCGATTGAAGAGGTGGTTGATTATATCTCAACCGATATAGACCCCCGCGCCAAACGCGCCAAAGATGCGGGCAGCGCGGTGGTGGTGCTGACCGCCCTTGCGGGCGGGGTGGCTTGGGCGGTTATTTTGCTGGGCTAAGATCGGCCAACACAATGATGCTGGCCGCCCAAACCAAAGATAAACTTACGCGATCAGTCGAAAAGCCCGATATCTGCTGCGGTGATGACGGTCACGTCTGTCAGAGTGACAACAGCAACTTCGCCATACGCTGATCCAGTGCCGTCACGATCCCAAAATAGAGTGCTATTTGAACCATTAGTGCGCAGAATGAATGAGGAGTTATCGCTGGTTGGACCCGAATTAATGGTCAACCTTACGGTTTCATCCATATCAATTGCCCCAAAGTGATCATCGCTGGTGTTGAATTGTATACGATCAACGCCGCTGAGAAAATCGGTGATCGTATCGCCAAATTGACTTTCCATATCATATTCTTCGTCGTCATAATCGCTATAATCTTTTTGGAAAATGAATCTGTCTGCGCCCAGACCGCCAGTTAGCGTATCTGCGCCCCCGCCACCACCGATTTCATCATTGCCCGCCAAGCCATTGATAGAATCCGCTCCATCCAGCCCATAGAGTGTATTTGCAACTGCGCTGCCAGTAATGGTATCACCAAAGCTGGTACCTGTAAGAGCTTCGACATTTCTTAGTCTGTCCATAAAGCCGAAGCTGTCGACCACAGTTTGCGCAGAAACATTCGATAGGTTTGCGACAATACCCTGTGTTCCGCCCACACGGAATTCGCGGTGATATTCCACTGTATCAAACCCAAGGTCACCGTTTATAGTATCTGCGCCAGCCCCACCCCGAAAAACCTCATTCGCGCGGCTACCATTCATCGTATCGCCGAAAACCGAACCAAAATACCCTTCAAAGTTTTTGAAAGTGTCTTTTCCGCCCCAAGGATCGGTTACAGTTCCCTTTTTCGCATCAAGTACGATTCCGCGACCCTGAAACTGGTCGAAATGGGTGTCTTCAAAACCTAAAACGTCAAAGCCCGTTCCACCGTCATACTTGTCTTTTCCAGCATTGCCTGCAATAAAATCATCGCCGCCGCCGCCATTGAACGTTTGGTTGCCGCGCGCATCGGCGAAATTCATATCGTCGTCACCAGCAGTGCCGTTGAAAATAGCAGCGCCGCTGTTAAACATAAGGCCAAGTATATTCCATGGGCCAGATTGCTGAAAGTCGCTGAAACCGCGATCAAACCCAAAAATGGCACGGCCAAGAAGTTCGGCGGGGATTCTAAAGTTTAATCCTGTCAGCACTGTTGCGCCAGTGCCGATGCTGGAATCAAACACACTAAATCCCGTCACAACCCCGCCAATCAGTTTTCCTGCAAGATTGTAAGTCAGGCCCGTGCCCGTAAAAGTAACGCGAAGATCATTGTTCTCGGCATTTATGTAGGAAAAGGAGGTCGCAGTACGCGCGAAATTGCCGATGGTGATTGGCCCGCGAACCCCTTGGTTTGCAAAGAAACCCTCTATCCAAGAATATTCGGGAGCACTCGGCATAAGTGTTACAGTCGGAGTAGTCATTTTATCCCTCGCTCAATTCAACCACCAAAAATCAGGCACACTGTCCAGATTCATGGTAAATGAGTCAATAAATAACTTATGAGAGAATTCAATAACCTATAGGTTTATCACTTTCAGGTTGCGTCGAATCATACCAAATTATAACGCGTACATTTGTGCGACTTGGGTTATTCCAAAGGGCGAATTTTTTGGTATTTGCACGAAAACTGGGCTTATTTGGTGCAAGGGGCCAGCGGGGGCCAGATGGGTCGTTTTATTTGCCAATCCGCTGGCGGCGCAGGTGCAGGCGGTAGATGATGGGGGCCAGAACATAGTCATAGGTTGCGCAAGCCGCGGGATACACCACAGGCCAGCGTGCGGCGCGGGCCAGCCAGTGCCAGCGGGGCAGGGCGGCCCAAATGGCGATGAACGCGTCGATGCCGCGCAAAAGCTGGCCATCTTTTACCACATGTAATCGGCGCGCGGCCGTGTCAGCGTCCAGCCCAAAAGTTTCGTGCTGGGACAGGGCGCAAAACTGCATATCTTCGCCCCCTGTCGCGCGAGCATAAACGCCAATTTCGCGCGCGCAGATGGGGCAGGTGTCGTTGTACAGGATGCGGAGGGGAGCAGAGTTTGTCATTGAGAGAATGTCGGGCAGGTGCGGGGGCAGGCAAGGGGCGAAGGTGTTAGCCTGCTTTATCCCAACCTTCCCCACAAATCATAATCCCCCGCCTCGTCCACCACGGCGGAAACAATATCCCCCGCCTTCAACCCTTCAAACCCATCATCAATAAACAGGTTTCCGTCAATCTCGGGCGCGTCGGATTTGGTGCGGCAGGTTGCGCCTTCGGCATCCACTTCGTCGACGATCACATCCATCCGCAAACCCACTT
>CAXNJD010000152.1:0-4696 GCA_964202545.1 Cypionkella sp. | reverse complement strand
ACATGTGCTGATTTGGCCTGTCGCGGTGCAAGGGCAATCTTGCGCGGGCGAAGTTGCGGCTGCCATTGCTGGCTTTAACGCATTGGTCGCAGGTGGCCCCATTCCCCGCCCTGATGTGATCATTGTCGCGCGGGGCGGCGGCAGTTTGGAAGACCTGTGGGGCTTTAACGAGGAAATCGTGGTACGGGCGGCGGCGGGCAGCACAATTCCACTCATATCGGCCGTGGGGCACGAAACCGATACCACGCTGATCGATTATGCCGCCGATTTGCGTGCGCCAACGCCGACTGCGGCGGCCGAGTTGGCAGTGCCAGTACGCGCCGATTTGATCGCTTGGGCTGATGGCATGGGCGCGCGGATGTCGCGCGCAGTGGCGCAGGGTATGGGCGCGCGCGGGCAGCGGCTGCGCGATCTGTCGCGCGCGCTGCCACGGGCAGAGCGGCTACTGGACGGGCCAAGGCAGGGTTTTGATGCCAAGGTGCTGCGGCTTGGCGGTGCGCTGGGGCTGATGGTGGCCAATAAGGCGGGGGCCTTTGGGCGGGGTGCCGCACGGCTTCGGGGCGAATCGCTGCGCGGTTTGGTGTTGCGCAAAGCGGGGACACTGCGCGAATTGTCGACGCGGCTAGAAAGTAAACTCAATTCAGATACGGATCGGCGCAGGATGCAATTGCGGCTGCAATCCTCGCGCCTGCCAAATGCATTGTCGCGGCTATTGGCCGATGCAGGGCGCAAGACCGCCGAAGGACGTAATAAACTGATTGGGCTTGAGGCACGGCTGCATGCGGCCCCCCGCTTGCGGATGGATCGGCTTGGGCAGCGGTTGGATGCGCTGGAACGGATGCGCGCCACTTTGGGCCCGAATGAGACGTTGGCGCGCGGCTTTGCCATTGTGCGGGTCGACGGGCGCGTGGTGACTGCCGCTGCCACCGCGCAAAGTGCAGCCACGCTGGACATGCAATTTGCCGATGGCCATGCGCAGATTTCTAATGCAGGCGAGGGGCCAAAGCCCGCGCCAAAGCCAGCCAAGCCAATTATCGGGCAAGGGAGTTTGTTTTGACACCGCTTGAAGATTTCAAAATCTTGCTCACCGATTGGATGATCAAAACCATCACCCGCCATGCGCCACATGCAGGCCACCGCCCCATGTATGGGGGCCTTGTGTTTGAGCGGGAATTGGGGGTGCCGAAAACCTGCGTTTGCGGGATTTATGCCTATTCGGAACATATCGGATTAGAATTCACCCTTGGCGCGGAACTGGCCGACCCGATGGGCGTGCTGGAAGGCGCGGGCAAATACCGCCGCCACATCAAACTGCGCAGCATGGGCGATATCTTGGCCAAGGATGTGGAAGGCTATATCGTCCGCGCCTTTGAAGCAGGGGAAGCACAATGAAACTGGGCTACACCATCATTTACGTGGCTGATGTTGCGGCGACAGTTGCGTTTTATACAGCCGCCTTTGGTCTGACCTGCAGATTTCAGACACCTGAAGGTGATTATGCCGAAATGGAGACAGGGGGCGCAACGCTGTCATTTGCCCGCGATGATCTGGCGCAAAGCCATGGGTTTTCCTATGCCCCCAACCGCGCCGATCTGTTAGCGGCGGGGATTGAAATTTGCTTGATCTGCGATGATGTGCCCGCCGCCTTTGACCGCGCCGTTGGCGCAGGTGGCGTAGTTGCCGCATCGCCAAAGGTCAAACCTTGGGGCCAAACTGTGGCCTATTTGCGCGATATCAATGGGGTTTTGGTCGAACTTGCCACGCCTATGGGTTAGCGGCGAATAAGGGGGGCGTATGCCGCCCCCCTCGCTGCGCTGACCCGAACCTGCGAGCTTGCTCGCAGGTGAGCAGGATATTTGGGAAAATGAGAAGCAGCGGACGCGCGTTAAGTGGATAGCCACGCCTTAAGATGCGGGCGGATCGCACGTTTCCATATTGGGGGGAATAGCGCGATGGTGCAGGCAAGGGGCAGCGGCCAAGGCAGGCGCGGGGCATCAATGGCATCTGGCAGGCGCAGCGCAGGGTAGGGGCGAGTTGGGTGCGCGTGATGATCTGAATGGCGCGGGGCGCTAACCATCATGGCGCTGGAATACCAATACGGCGCATTCCATGAATGGCGGTTCTGCACAGGCTCGTACTTACCATTTGGCAGTTTGGCGCGCAGCAGTCCATAGTGCTGCACGTAATCCGACAGCATCAGTTGCGCTGTGGCTGATAGGGACAAAAGCACCCAGATAGCCAGCCCTAGCGGCCCGCCAAGGGCGAATGCGAAGGCCAAGCTTGCCGCCGAAATCCCTACATAAAGGGCATAGGGGTGAATACCTTTTCTGCCCAACTTACGCGCGCGCAAGTCGTTTTCCGCCTGTAAGCCGCGCGCAAAACTGCCGCCCCAGGCGCGTAGGAAAAACGCAAAAAATCCTTCGCCTGACCGCGCGGTGTTAGGGTCCAAAGGTGTCGCGGCATGAGTGTGATGCACCAAACGGTGCGCAGATGTATGGTGTCCAAACAGAACCATCCCAAACATCACTGTGCCCAGTGCAAACAGCGCGCGCGGTGCGCGGTGGATCAACTCGTGCGAAGCCGGATTACTGATTTGGCCTAACCACAGGGACGCGCCAAGGAACAGGCCGATTTTATCGCTCAGCGGGGCCGCCCCTGCCAAGTGCGCGACCAGCCATGGCAGCAGCACTATATGCAGCGTAGCCAGAGCAACGAGTAGGCTATCGGCGGCGGGAAACTCGGCCCCTTCAGGCGCGTCGCCCATGAAAAGTCCGCCAAAGCGATCCATCATGGCGGCGAAAACAGTGATGGCGGCAAGGCCAGCCCATGCCAGCGCCCCGCCCCAAACCATCCCCAACGCCAGCGAGGCAGGGGGCAAAAGGGCAGCAAAGGCAAACAGCCAGAGGGGAGTTGTGCGAACCATGACGCAACCCTAGCACAGTGTGCGTGCAATGCCAGCGCGGCATAATGCGCAGGCTTGCACGTTAGATACCGCGCGGGAATGCGCCTGCCATATTGCCCTTAGCCCCGCGATTGACTAGCAAGGGGTCAGCGCGGCGGTTTTGCTGCAAATCGGGGAAACCATGTCCTTTTTCAACAAACTGCGCGAGCGGTTGACGCGATCATCTGGCAAAATCGGCGCTGGGCTGGACGAATTGGTGCCCGCTGAAAAGGGCTTGCTTGGCGGGCTACTCGGCGGCGAGGCGCGCGCGCCGTTTGACGATGCGATGCTGGAATCGCTTGAAGATTTGCTGATTTCGGCTGATATGGGGCCAGATACAGCCGCGCGGGTGGCTGCAAATGTGGCCGCTGGTCGCATGGGCAAGCGCGTCTCGGCCAGCGAATTGCGCGGTTTTCTGGCAGATGAAATCACCCGCATTATGACCCCAATTGCGCGGCCCATGCCAATTTATCCAAAGCGTCCGCAGGTGGTGCTTGTTGTGGGCGTGAACGGGTCGGGCAAAACCACAACCATTGGCAAGCTGGCCAGCCAATTTAAAGCGGCGGGCAAATCGGTGGTTATCGCGGCAGGGGACACGTTTCGTGCCGCCGCAGTCGAGCAGTTGCAGGTTTGGGGCACCCGCGCAGGCGTGCCAGTGCTAACCGCGCCCGAAGGGTCTGACCCTGCCTCGCTGGCCTTTTCCGCAATGCAGCGGGCCGAGGTTGATGGCGCAGATTTGCTGTTGATTGACACCGCAGGCCGCCTGCAAAACCGCGCCGATCTGATGGAAGAATTAGCCAAAATAGTGCGGGTGATCCGGAAAAAAGACCCGTCAGCGCCGCATAATACCCTGCTGGGTCTGGATGCAAGCACGGGGCAAAATGCGGTGTCTCAGGTGGAAATTTTCCGCAAAATTGCCGATGTCTCGGGCTTAATTATGACCAAGCTGGATGGCAGCGCCAAGGGCGGGGTCCTGGTTTCCTTGGCCGATAAGTTTGGCCTGCCGATCCATGCTATTGGCGTGGGAGAGCAGATTGACGATCTATCCCCCTTTGATCCCGAAGACTTTGCGCGCGCGCTGACGGGATTGGATCACTAATACATGTCGGCATGGCTGATCTCGTTGGAAGGCACCCCAGCGGGGCAAAATTTAGCCATGGCGCTGGTCCTGATGGCAGCAGTTCTGCACGCACTGTTTGGCGCATTGCAAAAGGGGCGGTTTGATCCGTGGGTCACGCGCGGCGTGATCGATGCACATTACGGGCTGATCGCAGCCCCCATTGCCCTGTTTGTAGTGCCCTGGCCCGAGCCGTTTATGTGGCCAATTTTTGCAGGAATGGTGTTGATCCATATCACTTATAAGGTGCTGCAAGCTATGGCCTACACTCGCGGCGCCTATACTGTGGTTTATCCGGTGGTGCGCGGCACAGGGCCATTGGTGACAGTTCTGATCGCGGGCGCAGTCTTTGCCGAGGTTTACGCCCCGCTGCAATGGGTGGGGGTTTTGCTGCTGTCGGGCGGCATTCTGGGACTGGCTGGCTATAACCTGCGTTTTTTGGCAGTTGGGCGCGATACGCTGATCCCCGCCCTTGGCTTTGCGTTGGCCGCGGGGGTGACCGTGGCGGCCTATACCACCTATGACGCGTGGGGCATTCGCGCCACGGCAGACCCGTTCACCATTTTGGCGTGGTTTTTCTTTTTGGACGGTATTATTATGCCGTTTGCTACGGCGGGCCGCATTCGCGCCCTGCCGCG
>CAXNJD010000151.1:0-4702 GCA_964202545.1 Cypionkella sp. | reverse complement strand
GCAATGACGGTTTCCCTAATAGTTTTGGCTGCAGGTATGGGCACACGGATGAATTCCGACACGCCCAAAGTGCTGCATCACGTTGCCAGTGCCCCTTTGCTGCATCATGCGCTGCTGGCGGGTGCCTCGCTGGAACCCAGCCGTATCGTTGTGGTCACAGGCCACGGGGCGGGCGCGGTCGCGGCCAGCGCAGCAGACTTTGATCCTGCCTGCGAATGCGTGCTGCAAGAGCCGCAGCTTGGTACAGGCCATGCCGTGGCCCAAGCCGCGCCCTTGCTGCAAGGTGCCACGGGGGACGCATTTGTTTTGTAGGGCGATACCCCCTTTATCCGCCCCGAAACTTTGGCTGCCATGCAGAGCGCGCGGGCAAAACATTCGGTGATCGTGCTGGGCTTTCATGCGGCCGATCCTGGCCGTTATGGGCGGCTGGTGGCGCAGGGCGCGGCGCTGGAAAAAATTGTGGAGTATAAGGATGCAACGGATGAGGAGCGCGCGATAACCCTTTGCAACTCTGGCGTTATCTGCGCCGATGCGCAGCTATTGATGCGCCTTGTCGGCGCGCTAAAAAACGACAATGCGGCGGGCGAATTTTACCTGACCGACATCATCGGTATGGCCCGCGCCGAAGGGTTAAGTGCGGGCATTGTTCTATGCGACGAGGCCGAAACGATGGGCATCAACACCCGCACGGAACTGGCCCGCGCCGAGGCTGCCTTTCAGGCCCGCGCGCGCACTGAGGCGCTAGAGAACGGCGTGACGCTGACCGCGCCCGAGACTGTATTTTTTGCCATCGACACCCATGTTGGCCGCGACGCGATCATTGGCCCCAATGTGCTGTTCGGGCGCGGGGTGACAATTGAATCAGGGGCCGAAGTTAAAGGATTTTGCCATCTTGAGGGCTGCCATATTTCGCGCGGGGCCAGTGTTGGCCCCTTTGCCCGCCTGCGCATGGGGGCGGAATTGGCCGAGGATGTGCATGTGGGCAACTTTGTCGAGATTAAGAATTCGATTTTGGATGAAGGTGTGAAAGTAGGTCATTTGACCTATTTGGGCGATGCCGATGTAGGCGAATTTACAAATATCGGTGCAGGAACAGTGACTTGCAACTATGACGGCGTGATGAAGCACCGCACAACCATTGGCCGCAATGCCTTTATCGGCAGCGATACGATGCTGGTCGCCCCTGTGCGTGTGGGGCATGGCGCGCTGACAGGGTCGGGCAGCGTGATCACCGAAGATGTCCCAGATGAGGCCATCGCATTGGCGCGCGCCAAACAGGTGAACAAAGCGGGCCTTGCGCCCAAATTGTTCGAAAAGTTAAAATCCATCAAAGAAAAACAACAAAAAGGGCAGTGAAATGTGCGGAATTATCGGGGTATTGGGCAATCACGAAGTGGCCCCGCTTTTGGTGGAATCGTTAAAACGCCTTGAATATCGCGGCTATGACTCTGCTGGAATTGCGACTGTAAACGGCGGCAAACTGGATCGCCGCCGTGCTGTGGGCAAGCTTGTACATCTGTCCGACTTGCTGGTGCATCAGCCCTTGGCGGGTCATGCAGGCATTGGGCATACCCGCTGGGCCACGCACGGCGCGGCCACCGAAAAAAATGCCCACCCCCATGCCAGCGGCCCCGTGACTGTGGTGCATAATGGCATCATCGAAAACTTCCGCGCCTTGCGCGAGAAATTGGCCCCCCACGGGCTGCTGCCCAGCACCGATACCGATACCGAAACGGTTGCGATGCTGTGCGCGCATTACATGGGCCAAGGCATGGATGTCCGCACAGCTGTGCAGGCCACCGTGGCCGATCTGGACGGTGCTTTTGCCCTGCTGTTTTTGTTTTCGGGCGAGGATGATCTGATGATCGCCGCGCGCAAGGGCAGCCCTTTGGCGATTGGCCATGGGACGGGCGAGATGTTTGTGGGCAGTGATGCCATTGCCCTTGCCCCGATGACCGATCAGATCACCTATCTGGAAGAGGGCGATATCGCCTTTGTCACCCGCGCGGGGGCCGAAATTATCGATGCGCGCGGCGCGCGGGCAAACCGCGCCCAGCAGCGGATCGAAACGCAAAGCACTGTCATCGACAAGGCAGGGCATAAGCATTTCATGACCAAAGAAATCCATGAACAGCCCGTTGTCATGGCCGAAGCGCTGGCGCGCTATGCGCCAAACGGGTTACCCGTGTTCCCCGATGCGCTGGATTTCACCCGCTTTGACCGCGTGGTGATGTTAGCCTGCGGGACGGGTTTTTATTCTTGCCTGACGGCGAAATATTGGTTTGAACAAATCGCCCGCATCCCGTGCGAGGTGGATGTAGCAAGCGAATACCGCTACCGCGAGCCGCCGATTTCCCCGCGTACTTTGGCGATATTCGTCAGCCAATCGGGGGAAACTGCTGATACGCTTGCAGCGCTGCGTTATGCCAAAGACAATGAAAAGGGCGGGCGTGCTGATATGGTGCTGTCTTTGGTCAATGTCGGCACATCCAGCATCGCGCGCGAGTCTGATTTGGCGCTGGCAATTTTGGCGGGAATCGAAGTATCCGTTGCCTCGACCAAAGCCTATACCAACCAGCTGACTGTGCTGGCGCTGCTGGCCCTTCACGCAGCCCGCGCTAAGGCAAGCCTAGACGATGCGGCACTGCGCGCCCATATCGAAGATCTGCGCGCGGTGCCCGATTTGATGCGCCAAACCTTGGCTTTGGACAGCCAGATCGCGGCGATGGCTGGCACGCTTGCACCTGCCCCGTCGGTGCTGTTTTTGGGGCGGGGTGTGATGTTTGCCACTGCCCTAGAAGCCGCGCTAAAGATGAAAGAGTTGTCCTATATCCACGCCGAGGCCTATGCTTCGGGCGAGCTGAAACACGGCCCCATCGCCCTAATCGACCCCACCCTGCCGGTTGTCGTCTTCGCCCCCCATGACCGCCTATTCGACAAAACCGTGTCGAACATGCAAGAGGTGATGGCGCGGCATGGTCGGGTGCATTTGATTACCGATGCAGCGGGCGCGAAATCTGCCCGCGCTGGCACGGCGGGGGTGCTGGAATTGCCAGCAGCGGGTGACCTGTCTGCGCCCATTCTATACGCCTTGCCCGCGCAGTTGCTGGCTTATCACACCGCTATGGCCAAGGGCACCGATATTGATCAGCCGCGCAATCTGGCCAAATCGGTGACTGTGGAATGATCTAAGCACGCGCGCCGCCCGTATCAGACCAAAGGGAGTATGCAGCATGATCAGACGTTTATTCTTGGCTGGCGGGATCGTTTTGGGAGGGCTTGCCCTGACAAGCTGCGCGTCGGTGCCCCCAGCCCCCAAAGCGCCCGCCGCGCCATTGGGTTTGGTCGATGCCTTTTCGGGGCGCGCGACAGGGGTGGGCGAGTTTAAGGTCTGGCTGACGGGGGATGAGCGCCGCTTTACAGCGCTGCTGAACGGAACTGTCACGGGCCAAACGGGCGCGCGCCGCCTGACAGTTGTCGAAGATTTTATCTATGATGATGGCGACAAAAATCGCCTGACTTGGGTGTTTGACGAGGTGGGCGCGGGGCGCTGGACGGGCAAACGCGAAGATACTGTCGGTGTGGCTGAAGTGACCGAAAATGACGGCGTGATACGGCTGACTTATGTCGCCGATTTCGTCTCGCCCACAGGCACTACGCGTTTGGGCTTTTCTGATGTGATCTATGACGCAGGGGGCGGGCTGATCATCAATGATGCGATTGTCACGCGCTGGGGCCTGCCTGTGGCAAAGGTGCAGTTCAAGATCCAGCGCTAAACCCTTGCGCGCAGGGTAAAGGAGCGGCATGAGGGGGCAACGTTGAAAGGCCCCGATATGCTGAAAGCCGCCCTTGTTGCCCTGAACGGGGCAGCTAACCCCGAAAAAGCCGCTGAAATGGCCGCCTACCACAAGGTAGATCGACCTTACTTGGGCATTCCTGTGCCGCAAGTGGAAGAATTCACCGATACTTGGCGCGCCGAGATGGACATGCTGTCGCGCATTGATCTGGCCGCAGGCCTGTGGGACAGCAACATCCATGAGGGACGCGTGGCAGCCTGCAAACTGTTAACCCAAGCCCGCATGAAAGAGGGTGATGCCCCCGCTTTTGATCTGATCTGCACTTGGGCGCCGCAATTCGACGCCTGGGCGCTTGCCGATCACGCCTGTATCGCGCTGCAAAAGCGGCTAGTGGCAGACCCGCAGCGGCTGGATGTGATCGAAGAATGGACAGTGGCCCCCCTGATGTGGATGCGCCGCGCTGCCTTGGTTGCCACCTTGCCATGGGCGAAAATCAACCATCCCAAACCCGAAGACAGCGCCATCCGCGAACGGATTTTGGACTGGGCCGCCCTTTATGTGCCCGACCGCGACTGGTTCATGCAAAAGGTTGTCGCGTGGTGGCTGCGTGATCTGTCCAAGCATGACGCGGCGCGCACTGCGTCCTTTTTGGCCGAAAATGGACAATATATGAAAGCCTTCGCGCGCAAAGAGGCCGCGCAATACTTGCCCGATGACCTGCGCGCGGGGTTGGCGCAGTAGGGGGCTTTGCCCTAGATTGCGAAGGAACTTCGCAAGCCATCGCTTTGCTCACCCTAAGGATTTTTTTGGCAAGAAAAGGGCGGATTGTTTGCCTGCTTTCCTGCTCGACACAAATTCTAGGGGGGTGCGCCCACCTGATGTCACAATGACCCGCACAGTGTTTG
>CAXNJD010000150.1:0-4768 GCA_964202545.1 Cypionkella sp. | reverse complement strand
CCGCATCAGGGTGGTTTTGCCTGCCCCATTCGCGCCGATAATCGCTGTAACCTCGCCCTTTTCAATGCGCAGGCTCATGCCTTTGATTGCCTGCAACTGGCCGTGAAGGCCCACGATTTGGCTCAGTTCCAAAGCGGGTATCATTCTGGGCTGCTCCCTAAATAGGCGGCTTGCACTTCGGGGTGGGCCATCACTTCGCGCGGATCGCCCTGCGCCAAAACGCGCCCCTCGGCCATGCAAACCAGCCTTGTGACCACGCGCAGCAGCGCGTGCAATATATGTTCAATCCAGACCACCGTCATGCCGCCCGCTTGCAGCGTGCGGATCAGATCGACCAGTTCAGTCAACTCCGCCTCGGTCAAACCGCCGCCGATTTCGTCCAGCAGTATCACCGACGGCGCCGTTGCCAGCGCGCGTGCCACTTCAAGCCGTTTGCGATCGAGCAGGCCCAGCGCCGCAGTGGGGCGGTTGGCCAGCGCCATCATCCCCGACAAATCCAACACTTCAGCCGCCTTTTCCGTGGCGCGCGCAGAATTTGCGCCCATGCCTGACATTGCCGAAACATACACATTTTCAAACACCGTCATGCCCAAAAACGGGCGTGGCACCTGATACGTGCGGGCAAGGCCCATGCGGCACCGCTCGGCCGCACTGGTGCCGCCCAAATCGGCACCTTGTAAATGTATGGTTCCCGATGTGATGGGAAACGATCCCGCCAGCGCGCCAAACAGCGTGGTTTTGCCCGCGCCGTTGGGGCCAACAATACCCACCGCCTCGCCTTGCAGGACATGAAAATCAACGCCGTGCAATACCTTTAGCGCGCCGTAGGATTTATTCACCCCCACTGCGCGCAAAATCGGTTCTGATGAATTCGCAGACATACCTACCGCCGCCCTTTGCTTTTGGTCTTTGTGACATGGGCGCGCAGATGGCGCGCCCATGTCGAAGGTTACATGCAAAATTGGCTAACTTAGCCGAACGCCAGCGGCTTAAACTCGGACGTAAGGTTCACACCTGGGAAGTCGGCGTTCGAAACCAGATCCAGCTGGAACTGGAATGGCCCTTCGGCAGCCTTGTTCCACTGACCGCCTGCAAGGCCAGACACTGCGCAGTTGGCCATTGGCCCCGTGGTGAAATCGACCGTGCCGATGGCGGTTTCTGCTTTCAGCTTGGGCAGGGTCGCGGCCAAAGACTCTTTGTCTTTGGGGTTGCCCGATTGCTGTGCCAGCGCGATGGCCGCATCGAACAGCGATGCAGACGCGCCCAGTGCCTGCGCCCATTGTGCGCCTGTTGCAGCCTCGTATCCTTTGCCCAGATCGGCGTTGGACAGACCCGTCGATGTGGACGAGAACGGGAATGCGGGGTGCCAGTAGACGCCCGTGCACAGCCCTTGGCCCAAATCGCCCAAAGCTTCCATTTCGGCGGCAAACAGGCCAGCCTTGGCCATTTGCATGATTTTCAGTTGCTGTGCCAAACCGCGCTGCGCAGCCTGACGCCAGAACACTGGGAAATCTGGTGGAACGGGGAAGCAGACCACAATTTCAACGCCCGCATCTTTGAATGCGTCAATCTGTGGGGTGAAATCTTGGCTCATATTCTCGTATGGGCCAGCATCCACAATTTCCCAGCCTGCTTCGGCCATTGCCGGCAAAAGGCCAGCGCGAATAGCGTTGCCGTCTGCGTCCGATGGTACAAGCGTGCCAACCTTTTTGTTGGTGTCCAACAGTGACCATTGGCCGTTGTACAGGTTTAGGAAGTTGCCCGTGCCAAACGAATAGTGGAACGTCCACTTGAACGATTGCTCGCCTGGCTTGCCGCCACGGCCAAAATAGAACGCTTCCCAAGGAGCAACGGTTGAAAGGCAAGGTGTCGCGCCCGCTTCGCAAGCATCAGACACTGGGTTTACCGTTTCTGGGGCGGAGTGGGTTAGGATCAAATCAGGCGCTTCGGAGTTGATCATATCGCGGGTGATCTGGCTGGCGCGTACAGGGTCAGACTGCGTGTCAGCGGTGATGATTTCCACTTGCATCATCTTGCCGCCCACCTCGATGCCGCCTGCCAGATTGGCGCGGATCGTGTCGATCAGATATTGGTCGGCCATCCCGAAAATGCCCAAGGGGCCAGATTGCGGGCCAATATAGCCAATTTTGAACACGCCAGCATCTTGGCCAAAGGCGCGAGTGCCGATCAGTGGTGCGGCCAAGGCCGAACCTGCAATCAGCCGCGAAAAGCTGCGGCGGCTGATTGGTGCGGTAATCAGAGAGCTAGGTTTGTGCATAGTTTCCTCCCAAAAGTGGTGCGGGGTATTGTCCCTCACATCCGTTAAAAACAGGTGCAGCAAGGCCACCCTCCCAAGGGGCCTTGCGCTGGATTACATGCGCACGATCGCCTTGATCGTGGTGCCTGCGTGGCTGTCATGAATGGCGGTGTTGATGTCGGCAAAGTCGTAAAACTTGACCAGCTTATCAAAGGGGAAACGCCCCGCCTGCCACAGCGAAATAAGGGTCGGGATAAAGGTGTCAGGGTTGGATTGCCCTTCCACCACGCCGATCAGCTTTTTGCCCATCGACATGAAACCCGTGTTGTCGACCGAGATTTCAGACCCTGGCATCGGCGCGCCCAAAATTGCGCAGGTGCCGCGCGGGGCCAGTGCATCGACCGCTTGGCGGATCACAGCTGGCAGGCCCGTTGTATCCAGCGCATAGTTTACGCCGCCCGTCAGCGCATGGATTTGGCCCACAACATCATCGCTTTTCGCGTTGATAACATGGGTCGCGCCCAGCTCGCGGGCCAAGGCCAAGCGGCTGTCATGCATATCTACCGCGATGATCGTGGTCGCGCCTTGCACCACCGCGCCCATCACTGCCGAAAGGCCCACCGAACCCGCGCCAAACACAACAAAGCTTTTGCCAGGTTGCACTTTTAGCGCGTTCATCACTGTGCCAGCGCCCGTTTGAATACCGCAGGCCAAGGGCCCAAGAATATCGAGCTGCGCCGATGGGTCTACCTTTACCACATTCGCCTCGTGGCAAATGGCGTGGCTGGCCCAAGACGATTGCCCAAAAAAGTTCGAGTGAATCTTTTCCGCGTCCTTGTTGATCGCAACCGAGCCGTCGGCGCGGGTTGCGAAAAAGTTGCGGGGGAAAAACTCGTAGCAATAGGAAATGTCGTGATCGCGGCACGATGGGCAATTGCCGCAAGAGTTAAAGGTCATCACAACATGATCGCCCGCCTTAACCTTTTTCACGGCGCTGCCAACACGTTCGACAATGCCCGCACCTTCATGCCCCAAAACCACGGGCATGGGGGTGGGCAGGTGGCCTGCCATCACCACCAAATCGGTGTGGCAGACCCCCGTTCCTACGACCTTGACCAAAATCTCGTCAGGGCGCGGTTCGTCCAATTGGATATTCTCGATGGACAAATCTTGCCCTGCGCCGCGCGCAACTGCGGCCCGAATTTGAATAGTCATTTTGTGTTCCTGTGTGGTTATGCGATCAGAACGGATACATCACGGCGTCGGGGCGCGAGGTGATCCAGACCCACTGGGTGAACTCTTCCCAAATGGCTGGGCCAGAAATGCGCGACCCGTTGCCAGACTTGCCACGCCCGCCAAAAGGTGCGTTCGGGCTTGCCATCACGGTTTGATCGTTGATGTGCAAATGGCCCACTTTCAGGCGCATACCCAACTTGCGGGCGCGAACGGTGTCCTTGGCAATCAGGCCAGCGGCCAGACCGAATTCGGACATATTGGCCAGTTCTACCGCGTGATCGTCGTTGTCATAGGCCACAACCACAGCCACGGGGCCAAAGATTTCTTCTTCGAACGCGCGCATGCCAGGCTTAACACCCGACAGAACTGTGGCAGGGAACATACGGCCATTGGGGGTACCGCCCGCCAACAGCTTTGCACCTTTGGCAACTGCGTCATCAACAATCGCCTGAACCAGCGCGGCTTGGGCATCCGAGATCAGCGGCCCAAGGGCGCATTGCTCGGTCGCGGGGTTGCCCACGGGCAGGCGGCTTGCCTTGGTAGCCAGTTCTGCTGCCAGTTTGTCAGCCATTGCAGCTGGGGCCAAAATCATGCCCGTTGCCATGCAGATCTGCCCTTGGTGCAGCCAAGTGCCCCATGCAGCGTTTGCGGCTGCCAGATCAAAATCAGCGTCATCTAGGACGATCAAAGCGTTCTTGCCGCCCAATTCCAACTGCACCTTTTTCAGATTACGGCCGCAAAGTTCACCAACCTTAGCGCCCACATTTGGCGAACCCGTAAAAGAGACCATGGCGATGTTTTTATCTTCGCACAGGGCGGTGCCCACTTCGGCCCCGCCGGGGATGATGTGCAGCAGATCGGCTGGCAGGCCGGCGGCTTCAAAGATACGGGCAATAATTACACCGCCCGTGATGGGAGTGCGCGGATCGGGCTTGTGGATCACGGCATTACCCGTGGCCAGCGCCGCAGCAATAGCGCGTACCGATAAGATCAGTGGGAAGTTGAAGGGCGAGATTACGCCGACAACGCCATGCGCCACGCGAATGACTTCTTCATCGCGCCCGTCCAAAGACTGAACAACGCGGCGCGTTTCTTCCATGGCGGCGTCAGCGGCAGCGCGCAAGAACCCTGCCGAGTGTTCAATTTCGATTGCGGCCTTTGGAAAGATCGAGCCGGTTTCGCGGATGATCCAAGGGATCAGCTCTTCGCGGTTCGCTTCCAATGCATCAGCGGCATCGCGCAGAATTTTGGCGCGGGCGGCAGGCGCAGTGGCCT
>CAXNJD010000149.1:0-4770 GCA_964202545.1 Cypionkella sp. | reverse complement strand
GGGGCGGCCAGGGATCAGCGCAGTGGTGATGACGATGTCCATGTCGGGGGCAAGTTCGCGGAACTTGGCCAGCTGCGCCGCGCGGAATTCGGGAGACGACGGGGCCGCATAACCGCCTGTCGCCGCGCCGTCTTGGGCTTCTGCAAAGTCCAAAAACACAAAGCTTGCGCCCATTGATTCGATCTGCTCGGCCACTTCGGGGCGCACATCAAAGGCGTTCACAATCGCCCCCAACGACACCGATGTGCCTGTGGCGGCAAGGCCAGCTACGCCCGCACCTACGATCAGCACTTTGGCGGGAGGCACTTTGCCTGCCGCCGTCACCTGACCCGTAAAGAAACGGCCAAAGTTATTACCCGCCTCGATCACGGCGCGGTAGCCTGCGATATTGGCCATAGACGATAGCGCATCCATCTTTTGCGCGCGCGAGATGCGCGGCACCATATCCATAGCAACCACAGTTGCGCCTTGGGCCTTGACCGCCTCGAGCAGGTCGGGGTTTTGCGCTGGCCAAAAGAACGAAATCAGCGTCTGGCCTTTGCGCAGGGCTTTCGCCTCGGCCATTTCGGGGCCGCGCACTTTGACCAGCACATCGGCGGCTTTTACCACGGCGGCGGCGGTTTTCAGCACCTCGACCCCAGCGGCCTGATAGGCGGCATCAGAAAAGCCCGCCTTTGCCCCTGCCCCCGCCTGAATAACGCAAGTATGGCCCAGTTTGACCAACTGAGTGGCGGAATCGGGTGTCATCGCTACGCGATTCTCGCCCGCAAAAATTTCGGTTAAAGCGCCAATTTTCAACGGATATCCCCTTTCCTGCCGCGCGCCATGCGCGCTGTCCCTGCGCCAAAGCGCCGCTCTTGCCCGCAATTAACGCGATTTTGCGCCGTTGCAACAGGGGCAAAACCAGTTTTTCGATTATTGCGGGAAATTTATTTGCTTTGATATAAAATTTCGCCCCAACGGCCACGCGTTCCAATTACGACCCTTGATGCGCCATTTTCGCCCGCCTTGCGAGGGCCGCGCTTTGCAGGCAGGGTAGGCGCAACAGGAGGATGAAGATGACCGATTTTGCCGCCACCAAAGCGATGTTCGATTTGCCCGATGGGATCACCTATTTGGATGGCAATTCGCTGGGCCCCTTGCCGCGCAACGCGGCAGCGCGGGTGGCGCAGACCATCACCGATGAATGGGGACAGATGCTAATTGGCGGCTGGAACCGCGCGGGCTGGATGGATTTGCCGCGCAAGTTGGGGGATCGCATCGCGGCGCTGATCGGGGCCGAAGCGGGCCATGTTGTGCTGGGCGACACGCTGTCGATCAAGGTCTATCAGGCGCTGGCGGCGGCGGTAGAGCTAAACCCAACCCGCCGCGTGATCCTGTCGGACACTGGTAATTTCCCATCTGATTTATACATGGCCGAAGGGCTGTGCCGCACTTTGGGCGATGGCTATATTTTGAAAACAGTGGCCCCCGAAGATGTGGCGGCGGCGGTTGACGATAGCGTTGCCGTTTTGATGTTGACCGAAGCCGATTATCGCACGGGCCGACGGCATGACATGGCCGCACTAACGGCCGCAGCGCATAAGGTCGGGGCGCTCACCCTTTGGGATTTGGCGCATTCGGCAGGCGCATTTCCTGTGCATTTGGCCGCTTGCGGTGCAGATTTCGCCGTCGGCTGCACCTACAAATACCTGAATTCCGGCCCAGGTGGGCCTGCCTTTATCTATGTCGCCCCGCGCCACGCCGATGCCGCCCGCCCTGCCCTGCCGGGCTGGCTGGGGCACGAAGCCCCCTTTGCCTTTGATCTAGACTATCGCGCGGGCGCGGGCATCGACCGTATGCGGGTGGGCACGCCGCCCATTTTGCAATTGGCCGCATTAGAGGCGGCTTTGGATGTGTGGAACGATGTTGATCTGAATGAACTGCGCAGCGCCAGCCAAGCATTGATGGATCAGTATATCACAGGGGTCGAGGCGGCGTGCGAGGGTCTGATCCTTGCCACGCCACGCCAGCACGATGCGCGCGGCAGCCAAGTATCGTTCCGCCACCCGCAGGCCTATGCGATTATGCAAGCGATGATTGCGCGCGGTGTGGTGGGCGATTTTCGCGCGCCTGATGTGATCCGCTGCGGATTTACGCCGTTGTTCATCGACGCAGGCGATGTGGCGCGCGCCGTTGATGTGATAGCAGATATCATACAAAACAGCCTTTGGGATAACCCCGCCTATCAAACGCGCGCCAAGGTGACCTAAGGGGCGCGGTATTAAGTAGTTTTATTTAAGATATACACAAGATATTGTGGCGGTGCCTTTGACGCGCCCTTGATCTGCCGGTAAGACTGGGCGCTGAACATTTGTGATTCTGATGAGGGCGGGCTGATGCTGAACAAACCATTTCTTTTTGCCGCATTGGCTGTTTTTGCATTTTCCGCCTGCACACCTGATCCCAAATTGATCGAAGCGGGCCTTGTGGCGGCACCAGAACCCAAGTTGGTCGAAGGCGTTTACGGCGCGAAAGACGATGGTGCATTTGTCATTTCTGCCGTGCCTGTCGAGAAAGTGCCCGCCCAGTTTCAACGCGCGTCGGTCTACTACCCCAGCGAAGAGGCGGAGGGCACTGTTGTCATCAACCCGACTGAAAAGCATCTGTACCTGATTACGGGCAAAAACCGTGCGTTGCGCTATGGCATTTCTGTCGGGCGCGATGGCTTTGAATGGGCAGGCACGGCGCTGATTACATCGCGCCAAAATTGGCCCACTTGGACACCACCGCCAGAAATGATTGCGCGTAAGCCCGAATTGTCAAAATGGGAAAAGGGCCAACCCGGCGGGCCTGAAAATCCCCTTGGCGCACGGGCCTTGTATTTGACCACGAACGGCATTGATTACGGCTATCGTATCCACGGCACGCCTGAATGGTTTTCGATTGGCCAGAACGCCTCGTCGGGTTGTTTTCGTATGATCAACCAAGATGTGATGGATTTGTTTGAACGGGTGCAAGACGGGGCAAAGGTGGTGGTGCTGAACAGTGACGGCAGCTATCCAACCCGTCTGGTCGTGCCGCCCCCGCAACTGCCCAAAGAGCCAGAAGTGACGGTGACGCCCGTGTCCGCCCCTGTCACCCCCGCGGGCGATGATGCACCGCTGGTCTTGAACCCTGCCTTGCTGACCCCGCCTGTACAAAACGCTTCGCCTGCCGCAGTTCCTGCCGTTTGCGCGGTGCCTTTGGTCAATGGTCTGTGCCCAGCCGTGCCTACAACGACGCTGCCCCTGCCCTCGGTCAGCCGTTCGACTGCTGCGCCATGACGCGTTTTGACCACCTGCGCGCCGCGCCCTTTCATTTGGATGATGCGGGTGTGGCGTGGGTGGAGCAAACACTGACCGCGCTGACCCCAGCGCAGCGCGTGGGGCAACTGTTTGTGCATATTGTGATGGGGAATGATCCAGCGGCGCTAGAGAATATCTTGGGCCTTCATCCCGCTGGAATAACACGGTTTTACAGCGATGATCTTGGCTACGAAGAAAATTTGATCACCCGCGCGCAGAGTGCCGCCGCCGTTCCGCTGCTGGTATCTGCCGATCTAGAAGGCTCGCGGATGAGCCTTCCTTTTGCCACCGAAGTGCCCAATCCCTTGGCGCTGGCGGCGATAAATGATGTGGCAGCCACGCGCGAGATTAGCACCATTATGGCCGCGCAGGCGCGGGCGATTGGGATCAACTGGTCTTTTACGCCTGTCCTAGACATTAACGGCGCCTTTCGCAGCCCCATTGTGGCAACGCGCGGCTTTGGCAGTAACCCTGCCACCATCCAGACCCATGCGCTGACGCAGATTAACGTGTTTCAGCGCCAAGGCATGGCGGCCACGGTCAAACATTGGCCCGGCGAAGGTCATGATGACCGCGATCAGCATTTGGTGACGACCATAAACCCGCTGCCCATGCCCGAATGGCACGCCAGCCACGGCGCGCTGTATAAGGCTGCGATTGACGCAGGCGTTATGGCGGTGATGAGCGCGCATATCGCCCTGCCCGCCTATGTGCTGGCGAAAAATCCTGATGCGGGGATCGAGGCGTATCGCCCTGCCTCGCTGTCAGCCACGCTAAACCTTGACCTGCTGCGCGGCGATTTGGGGTTTAATGGGCTGATCGTATCGGATGCGACCTCGATGGCAGGCTTTGGCGCATGGGGGCCGCGCCGTGAAACCTTGCCGCAAGTTATCGAAAACGGCTGTGATATCATATTGTTCTCGAACAATCCTGCGGCAGATTTTGCGCTGATCGAAGCAGCGATTGCCGATGGCCGTATCAGCCCCGCGCGGCACGAGGCGGCGCTGATCCGCATTCTGGGGCTAAAGGCGGCACTGGGCCTGCATCGCGGTGCCCCGCCCGCTGATTTGACCCAGTTTGCGCCAGAAAAACTTGAGCCCACGCGCAAAACCGCCCGCGCCATCACCGCGCGCGCGCCGACTTTGGACAAAGATGTGCAGGGGATGCTGCCGCTAAGCCCCACCAAACACAAACGCTTGGCTGTTTATTCTGGCGGGGTGGTGATGCCCTTTGCGCCGCACCCACTGCCGCTGGATTTGCCAGATATGCTGGCGCGCGAGGGGTTTGACTTGACGATGCTGGGCGAGAAATCCCAGCCAGACCCTGCCAAGTTCGACGCGATGCTATATCTGTTTGCCGAAGAAACGCTGCTGACGCGGGGGCGGATTTTTCTGGATTGGGCACGGGTCGCGGGCGGGTTTCAGGGGGCTATGGCGCGGCACTG
>CAXNJD010000148.1:0-4776 GCA_964202545.1 Cypionkella sp. | reverse complement strand
GCTCGGGCCAACGCGCTGCAGTGCATTACGTGGGCCTCTTGTCAGTATGGCTGGAACGTCAAGCCGAAGCGGCAGGCATAACAGCGCAGCGCCCCGATGCCGCGCACCGCCTTGTCGCGCGCTTTACCGATGTGATGGAGCGTAACTTTCGCTCGGGCGCCGGTGTGGCGGAAATTGCCTCTGAACTGGGCGTGACCCCCACGCATTTGACCCGCTGCTGCCGCGCGGCATCGGGCCGAAGCGCCATTGAACTGCTGCAAGATCGCCGCCTGTTCGAAGCGCGCCAAATGCTGTCGGACACCAAACTTCCCGTCGGGCAAATCAGCGCCGCGCTGGGGTTCACGTCGGCTGCATATTTTACGCGGGCATTTCAGAACCAGACGGGCCTGTCGCCCAGCACCTTCCGTAAGGCGGGTTAGTCGGGGCAAACAGCGGACATTTTGCCCGCCCCAAGCACTCGCTTTGGGCAAGTTCCGCCCTGCGCACGAAAGCAATTTCGGGCGCAAGTTTAGGCGCGGGGCGGCAAACTTGGCAATCTGTTGCGGTAATTGAACCATCCGAGTCATAGCCGTGCCTTTTTGTCGCAATTTAATGAAAAAGCGGCGCATTTGTGGCGCCTTTTGCGCGGTTCCGTCGGCTCATTACGTTTGGGGGGAACATCTCATGACCATTCGCACTGACTTTCCACATAAGGTGTTTGAGACGCCAGATATGGGCATTGTTCTATCGGACGGCTGCCGTCTGTCAGCACGGGTTTGGATGCCCAAAGATGCTACAACCAATCCCGTTCCCGCGATTTTGGAATATATTCCCTATCGCAAACGCGATGGAACTTTGCCACGAGATGAGATGATGCACCCCTATTTCGCGGGGCACGGCTATGCTGCTGTCCGCGTGGATATGCGCGGCTGCGGCGATAGCGATGGGCTGATGCTGGACGAATACACCGAGCAGGAACTGCAAGACGCCGAAGAGGTAATCGCATGGCTTGCAGCCCAATCGTGGTGCAGCGGCCGTGTCGGTATGATGGGCAAAAGCTGGGGCGGCTTTAACTGCCTGCAAACCGCCTTTCGCCAGCCGCCTGCGCTAAAGGCCGTCGTCGCCGTCTGCGCGACAACTGATCGATTTACCGATGATATTCATTTCAAGGGTGGCTGTCTTTTGGGCGAGAATTTTGGCTGGGGCGCGCTTATGCTGTCTTATTCCAGCCGCCCCGCCGATCCCGCGTTGCGGCCCAACTGGCGGGGTGATTGGTTGGCCAGACTGAATGCCGAGCCGTGGCTTGCCCCGATTTGGGCGGGCCATCAATCGCGCAGCGCCTATTGGAAGCACGGTTCCGTTTGCGAGGATTATGCCCGCATGACCATTCCTGTGCAAATCTGGGGCGGCTGGGCGGATAACTATATGAACACCGTCTCTACTTTGGTGGCCAATGTACCCGCGCCCGTCAAGGGAATCGTCGGCCCTTGGGTGCATCAATATCCCCATACAGCCGTGCCTGCCCCCCGCGTTGGTTTTTTGCAAGAGTCCCTGCGCTGGTGGGATCGCTGGCTTAAAGACGTCCCAACTGGCGTAGAAGATGATCCTGCCTATCGGATTTACCGCTTGCAAAGCGAGCCCCCGAACGCCAGCGCCCCCCAGCGCAGCGGCCAATGGATAGCCGAGCCTGTCTGGCCCAGCCCCAATGTTTCGATGCAAAGATGGTTTTTGGGCCATGATGCAGCACGCCCGCCGGAAAAGCAGGGCGGATACTTGGGCCAAAGTGACGGCGCGATCCAGATCGAGATCGCAACGCCGCAGCATCTGGGGATGCATACAGGCGAATTCTTTCCCATGGGGCTGAATGCGGAAATGCCGGGCGATCAGGCCAGTGATGATGCTTTGTCAGTTTGTTTTGACGGGCCTGTGCAAGCAACCCCACTCGATCTTGTGGGCGCGGCGCGGCTATCGCTGCACCTGACATCTGATGCGCCGCTGGGCTTTGTTGTGGCGCGACTGTGCGATGTTGCTCCAGACGGTGCCTCGGTGCGCATTGCGCATGGGATGCTGAACCTTTGCCACCGCGACAGCATGGAGGCGCCTGCGCCAATGGTGCCCGGAGAACGTGTTGAAGTGGCCTTTGACATTGACCACATGGCCTATCGCTTGGCCCCGGGTCACCACCTTAGGCTGGCTTTGTCCAACAGCTATTGGCCTTTTGTCTGGCCCTCGCCGCAAGCGGGCCGCCTGACGCTGCTGCGCGGCCATTTGGATCTGCCCCTGCATCAAGGTCAGGCGCAGGATTGGGCACCGCCGCCCGCCGAAACTTCCGCCCCTTGGCAGCACAATGTGCTGCGCCAAGGACACAGCACGCGCAAAATCGAAACCGATCTTATCAGCGGCAAAATATCTTTGGTCATCAGCGACGATCTAGGCGATGACGAAAACGCGGCCCATGGGCTGCAGACGGGCGGTGCGATGAGCGAGCTGTGGGAAATCCATCCCGACGACCCCTTGTCCGCCCGCGCCGTACACATCTGGGAACAGCGCCTCTCACGCGGCGATTGGCGCGTGCGCACCGAAGCGTGGGCCGAGATGACCGCAAGCCCCAGCCATTTGCAGCTAAAGGCGCGGCTGCGGGCCTTTGAAGGTGATGAATTGGTGTTTGACCGCAGCTATGAAGAAGAAGTGGCGCGCCAATTCGTCTAAGCGCCTTTCCTGCACACAAGCAAACATGCGAACGGCGCGCAAAGGGGATGGGCGAACTTGCAGCCAAACTGGGCGCGCACGCCCGCATTTAACGCGCTGTGGCCGTGCGGCATCGGGGCGAGCCAGATGTTGGCAGAAACTTCTTTATCCTCGGGCCAGATAAGCGCCGCGCTTGGATTTGCGCCCGCGGCCTGTTTAACCCGCGCGTTTCAGAATCAGATAGGCCTCTCGTCCAGCGCGCTTCGCACAAGCGCGTAAGGCCGCCTTGAAATTAGGCAGCAGGCGCGCCGCAATGCGCTGGCAAAACCAGAATGCCCGCTACCGAAACGGCAGGGCTTTGTCAGCTTCCGCACACGCCGATGTCGCCAGCGCCTTTCAAGGCCGAGCCCGCCAGTCGCCCTGCATCTTTCGCACAGGCTCTCTATTCTCGATTAAATAATTAAATTAAAATAATAGATTAGGAGGTGAGTCTGCTTTTGGGTCTATGGATCACGCAAGACATAACCTGATTTTTCAGCGAAGAGGATTGCAGCGCAATATCAGCTCGCCTTTCGGTTAATTTGCCTTTCGCAACAGGGCGCGTCTTCGGGGTGCGTGCCGCCCCGCCACCCAGCAAAGCCCCGCGGTCCAAGAGCGACATATTTTTCTAAGCCTGTCGGATTCATTTCTTGACCTGTCGGAAACAAACTGAGACTTCTTACTCAAGGCTCGTTTAATCACCGACGTGAGGTACCAGTCTTTGATAACCACAAACCAAAAGGGAGAGTTTGGTCAAATGGAAGATTTTGCAAAAAAACTACGCGAGGCAGAACGTTTGGCCGCACGGTCAAGCGTGTCGCGCCGTGACTTCATGCAGCTTGCGATGATGACGGGGCTTTCTGTTGCGGCAGCCGGCGCCATGTTCTCAAAAGCAGAAGCGGCTGAAACCCCGAAAAAAGGCGGTACGTTCCGCATGGGCATGGAAGGCGGCTCGGCCACCGACAGCCTTGATCCGCGCACCTACGCAGACAGCGTGATGATCGCAGCATCGCTGGCGGTCTATAACGGCATGATCGAATTTGATAATGCTGGCAACCCAACGGGCGAATTGCTGGAAAGCTGGGAAGCCAAGCCCGGCGCGATTGAATGGATTTTCAACGTACGCCAAGGGGTTACCTTCTCTGACGGCAAAGCCTTGGACGCAGACGATATTCTGTATTCGATCGCCATTCACCGCGGCGATGACACCTCCTCGCCTGCCAAAGGCATTTTGGAGCAAATCGCGGATATCAAAGCAGTTTCGCCAAGCCAAATCGCTATTACCCTATCCAGCGGCAACGCTGACTTCCCAGTGATCTTGGGCGATTATCACCTTGTTGTTGTGCCAAATGGCTTTACCGATTGGCAAAAACCAATTGGTACAGGCGGCTATGTGCTGGAAAGCTTTGAGCCGGGCGTGCGTCTTGTGTTCCAAAATCGTGGCGAATACTGGAAAGAGGGCCGTGCCAACTTTGACACAGTCGAGCTTTTGAACATTCAAGACGTGGCAGCGCGCACTGCCGCCCTGCAATCGGGCCAAATTGACGCCGCAAACCGCTTGGATGCGCGCACCGTCGATCTGATGATGAGTAATGCAGACCTGAATATCGTGCGCACCAAAGGCACAGGTAACCGTTTCTGCTTCGTATCGCGCGTAACGCAGCCAGGATTTGATAACAAAGACCTGCGCCTTGCACTCAAGTGGGGCATCGACCGCGAAAAGATCATCGATTCGGTCTATTCGGGCTATGCCGTTCCAGGCAACGACCACACGCTGGACAGCTTTAACCCCTATTACAACACCGAGAGGCCTCAGCGCACATATGACCCAGAAAAGGCAGCCTTCCACTTCAAGAAATCTGGCCTAAGCGGCCCGATCACCTTGAAAGGCTCCGAAGGCGCATGGGGTTCTGCAGTTGACTGCGCGCAGCTTTATCAAGAATCCATGGCAAAAGCAGGCATCACATTGAATGTGGAAAAAGTGTCGGCTGATGGTTATTGGGACAATGTGTGGCTGAAAGAGCCGTTCTGCGCCGTGTACTGGGGCCGCCGCCTGTCGGCTGACCAAAC
>CAXNJD010000147.1:0-4794 GCA_964202545.1 Cypionkella sp. | reverse complement strand
TGCCCCCAAATCGGGGCTGCGCCGATGCCCATAAAGCCAACGCCCAAAGGGTCTGCTATTGCGCGCACCTCGTCCAGATGGTTTTGCAGCTCGGCAGCCTGATCGCCGACAGACACCAGCGGCGCGCCCGAAAGTTCAAACTGCCCGCCAGGTTCCAGCGAGATGTTCGCCCCGCCCCGCGTCATGCCGATGGTATTTTCCCCCTCGCGCACGGGGGCCCAGCCAAAGCGTTCAAGCCCTGTAAACAGCGCGGAAATTGACCGATGCCCTGCATAGGGCAAAGGCGCAAGCGTATCTTTCAGATAGCCAAATTTTTCATGTTCCGTGCCAAGCCGCCAATCAGATTTGGGCTTGCACCCGCTTTCCATCATCTGCGCCAGTTGGGCGAAATCTTCGATGGGGCCGCCGCCAGATTGGGGAATAGACATGGTTCAGCTTTCTTCATGCGGTTAGGCGCAACAGGTGTCGCGGCAGGGCGATAAAGTCAAGTGCTCTGGCGCAAAGCGGGGTGCAAAGCGGGCGCGCGCCACAGGGTTTGGGTGGCGGTTCCTGTGGCGCTTTGCGTGGATAAAGCGTTCACCAGTGCGGCGCTGTCTATATTGGGCAAGGCAGCAAAAACATCAAACAGCGCGTCATTGCCAGCCGCATCGACAGGGATCATCAGGGCCTGCCCATCAAGCGATTTCAGCCGCCAAAAGCGGTGATGATCCAGATGCACCAGCCGCAGTTCGACCAGATCGGGCAGGTTCATAAACCCGCCCATAGCCGCAGGCTGTGCGGCATCTGGGGGCGCGAAAAAGCGCAATTCGCCCTCGACCACTTCGATCACGCCAGCGGCTGTGACACTTTGCGCAAAGCGCAGGCGGCGATAGGCAGACAGGCCCATGGGGATGCATAGGGCAATCACCGAAACGCCAAGCGGCAGCAGAACATAGCCGCCCAAAGCCGCCCAATAGGCCCCCAACGCGGCAAGGGCTGCGACCACGCCCACCTCCCACCAGCGGTGAATTTGGGCAAGGGTTTGCGGGCTGATCATTGCCAATCCCCCAATTTCGCCTGCCATAGGGTAAGGGCGGCTACGGCGGCGGTATCGGCGCGCAAGATGCGGGGGCCAAGCGACATGGGGCGTATAAAGGGCAGGGCGCGCAGGCGCGTCTTTTCGGTATCGGAAAAGCCGCCTTCGGGGCCGATCAGAAGGGCAGAAGGTGCGCCTTTTGGGCCTGTTATCGGCAGGTTTTGCCCTGCCGTTGCCTCATCGGCCCAAAACAAAAGCCGCCCCTCTGGCCAAGTTGCCAGAACTTTGTCTAAAGGGCGCAGATCATCGACAGGTGGCACAAAGGTTGCGCCGCATTGCTCGGCTGCTTCCATCGCATGGGCGGTTAGCTTTTCTGGGCGGATACGGTCGGCGTTGGTGTGCTGGGTTTGCACGGGGCAAATGCGCGCGGCCCCCATTTCAACGGCTTTTTCCACGATAAAATCGGTGCGCGCCTTTTTGATGGGGGCGAACAGCAGCCACAGATCGGGGGGCATGATTTGGGGCGCGGTCTGCGCGTCGCAAATCAGAACGCCGCCGCGTTTGCCTGCCTCGGCCACTTCGGCGCGCCATTCGCCATGCTGGCCGTTAAACAGCAAAACCTGCGCGCCGCGAGACAGGCGCATTACGTTAAACAAGTAATTGGCCTGTTCTGCTGTGACAGCAACGGCTTGCCCCGCCCCTAAGGGCCAGTTTACAAACAATCTGATCTTGGCCTCTTTCATGAAAGCACCTTATGCGCCAGCCATCCGAAATTCCAGAGGGACAAGTATCTGACGCGCCGCGCGGTAATTGGGTGGACGAATACGCCCCCAAAGCCGCGCGCCCGTATCTGCGCCTGTCGCGGGCAGATCGGCCTATTGGTACGTGGCTGCTGTTTGCGCCGTGCCTGTGGGGCATTGGCCTTGCGGCAATGGGGGACGGCTTTCGTGCGTGGGACATTTGGCTGGTGCTATCTTGCGGGGCGGGGGCATTTTTGATGCGCGGGGCGGGCTGCACATGGAACGATCTGGCGGATGTGGATATTGATGCTGCCGTGGCACGCACCCGTTCGCGCCCGCTGCCTTCGGGGCAGGTGAGCAAGCGGCAGGCAGCGCTGTGGATGGCGGCGCAGGCGGTGCTGGCTGCGTTTATCTTATTTAGCTATAATTGGCTGGCGGTTGCGCTTGGCATAGCCTCGCTTGCGCTGGTTGCGATTTACCCTTTTGCCAAGCGGTTTACGTGGTGGCCGCAGGCGTTTCTGGGGCTTGCGTTTAACTGGGGCGCGCTGCTGGCCTACGGTGCCCACGCGGGCGCGGTAAGTGCCAGCGCAGTGCTGCTATATGGTGCGGGCATTGCATGGACGCTGTATTATGACACGATTTATGCCCATCAAGACCGCGAGGATGACGCGCTGATTGGTGTGAAATCTACCGCGCGACTGTTTGGAGAGCATACGCGGCCTTGGCTGATTGGGTTTGCTGTGCTGGCGGTGGCGCTGGCGGCTTTGGCGGTTCTGCTGGGCGATGCGGCGGCTGTGCCCAAAACCATTGCCTTGGCGGGTGTGGCCGGCTTTGGCGCGCATATGGCGCGTCAAATGCAGCGGCTGGATTTTGAAAATCCTGCATCGTGTTTGCACGTTTTTCGTGCCAACCGCGACACGGGGTTAATCCTTGGGCTGTTTTTCGCCGCCGCCGCAATCGTATGATTGATCCGCCCGCCCTAGCCCCCTATGACTGCCAGATCATAAAGCGCGGGTTTTTGACCGCATATTTGCCAAAGTGATTCCCGTAAGATGAGCCAGAAACCAAAGCTTTACCTGCCTTCGCTGCGCCTTGCTGCTGTGATGGCCCCGCTGGTGTTTATCGCAGCGGGGGGGATGTTTATGGCGGTGGCCTTTGGGCTGGCGTTGATTATTGAAAACGTTTCGGCAAGTGCGGTGAAATCGCGGCTGCTGTCCGAAGGCATAACTTGGGCCGATGTCGAGGCAGACGGGCTGCAAGTGCGCCTGATCGGTACTGCCCCCAATGAGGCGGCGCGCTATCGTCTTGCCAATTTGGTGGCAACGATGGTCGATGCCTCGCGCCTGCGCGATGAGATGGAGTTGACCCCTGTCAAAGCCTTTGAAGCCCCGCGTTTCAGTTTGGAAATTCTGCGCAACGATGACGGGATTCAGATTATTGGCCTGATGCCGATAGGCGACGACGAAGCGGTATTGGTTGAAAAAGGCAAAGTGCTGGCGGCGGCTGCGCCGTTTTCGGAAATGATCGAAACGGCCAATTACCCTGCATCGGCGGATTGGGAAGCGGCGCTGGACTTTGGTTTGCGCGCCTTTGAAATGCTGCCGCGATCAAAAATCTCGATTTCGGCAGACCGCGTTGCGGTGACTGCGATTGCCACCTCGGCCAGTGAAAAGCGTGCTTTTGAAGCGGATTTGGCCTTGGCCCAGCCGAGCAATTTGAAGGCCGATATTCAAATTTCCGCGCCGCGCCCTGTGCTGACGCCTTTTACACTGCGATTTGTCAAAGACGCGCGGGGCGCGCGGTTTGATGCTTGTGCTGCCGATAGCGAGGTGGCGCGCGACGTTATCTTGCAGGCTGCTAAAGCTTCGGGCGCGCCCGAAGGGGCCGATTGCACCATCGGTCTTGGCGTGCCAAGCCCGCGCTGGGCAGCGGCAACGGCTGCGGGGATTGCGGCGGTAGGGCAGCTTACTTCGGGCAATGTCACCTTTAAGGATGCCGATGTGACATTGCAGGCAGGGGCAGATGTTGCCCAACGTGATTTTGACCGCGTTGTCGGCGATTTGGACGCGGCCCTGCCAGAGGTTTTCTCGCTGAATTCCTCGCTGGAAAAGGCCGCCGATGCGGCTGGCACAGATGGCCCTGCCGAATTTACGGCCACCCTATCGCAAACCACAGGGCGCGTGGAATTGCGCGGACGGATGCCCGACGAAATGCAGCGCAATGTGGCGGATAACTTTGCCAAGGCTACCTTTGGTGCAGATAAGGTCTATCAGGCGGCTGTGCTGGACGCAGGCCTGCCTGGCGGTTGGCCAGTGCGCGTGCTGGCGGGGTTAGAGGCGCTGGGCGAGTTGGACGGCGGCGATTTGGTTGTGCGCGCCGATACTGTTCAGGTAACGGGCGTGACAGGTAATAATGAGGCGCGCGCGCTCATCAGCCAGATTTTGTCAGGTAAATTGGGGCAGGGGCAGACCTTTAAGGTGGATGTCACCTATGACCGCAAACTTGACCCGATTGCATCCCTGCCTACGCCAGCGGAATGCGCAGCCCGTGTGGACGCCGTGCTAAAGACAAACAAGATTGTGTTTGAACCCGCCTCGACCGAGATTGACGGCAATGCTGCCAAGATTATGGGCCTGCTGGCCGCTGCATTGGACAAATGCGCCAATCTGCGGATGGAGATTGGCGGGCATACCGATGATGACGGTTCCGAAGAAAGCAACCTTTCGTTGTCTCAGGCGCGGGCCGACGCGGTGCTGATTGCCCTTTTGGGGCGGCAAGTCGATGTGTCAGGCTTTGTTGCAAAAGGCTATGGTGAGTCAGCCCCCATTACCGAAAACGATACCGACGAGGGCCGCGAGAAAAACCGCAGGATCGAGTTTACACTGGTTTCTGCCGAGGCTGCGGCCGCCGCAGATGCGGCAGAAGCTGCCGCAAAAGCCGCATCTGAGCTTGCGCCAAAAGACATCACCCTGCGGCCCAAACCGCGCCCCGCGCGCGAGTAGACTTAGATGCCCCAGAAGATCCCCCCGAACGCCCCCG
>CAXNJD010000146.1:0-4799 GCA_964202545.1 Cypionkella sp. | reverse complement strand
CATCAGCAGCATCGGCCCCTTGTGGGCCAAACTTGCCCCCGCATCGGGCCGCGTCAGCAGCGCGCGCAGCTGGCGGGCGTGAATGTCTGGCCCCATACGGACAACCATTTCCGTCAGTTGAGCCATCAGCGCGGGGTTTGGCGCGGCATCCGCGTTCATCATTCCGGGCAGCCATGCCGCGGCCACAGCCGCCATCCCCTGCGCATGGCCCATGTTGATCATGGCGTGTCGTTTGCCTTCTTCGCCCTCGCGCACAGGATGGATCCCCGTGTTCAGCAGGGCAAGACCCGCCACGCGTCCGTGCGCCATGCGGGCCATTTCCATTGCCACACGCCCGCCCAGCGAATGGCCAACCAAGATCAGCCGACCATCGTGCTGCGCCAGCAGGTCGCGGGCCATATCGGGAATGCTTTCGTGGGCAGAAATATCGGCCACTGTATTGGGCAAATCGCCCATCGCCGCCTGCGACGCCAGCCAGACCAGCCCATCACAAACCAGCCCAGGAATGAACAAAACCGTTGCCATCTCGCCCCCAACCAAAGATGAAAACGCCGCCCCCGAAACAGAGGGGCGGCGCGCCCGTTAGCGTTTGGTGCGCCAGCTGTCGGCGTAGTTGGTGCGCGCTTCGGCTGCATAGGGGGTGGCTGCCACGCGCACACGGATTTCCGTTTGGCGGTGCGGTTCGGTGCTGGTTTTGCCCGTGGTTTCAGGCTCGCCCCATTTCAGCGTTAGGATATCGTTTTCCTGCACGTCTTGGGCCACAACGCCCAGCGACAGCATGGTGCGTTCGTTATAGGAATAGCCGTTGAACATGCTCATCCCCACCATCTTACCTGCCTCATTCACGATCATATCAGCGCTGGACGAGGCATAGTTTGGCTGCGGGAAATCGATCCACTTGAACGGCACGCCCGGCTCGAAGTTGGATGCAATCACCTTCATCACATCGTCGCGGTTCCATTCGAACGTGACCTTCTTGCGGTTCTTAGGGCTGCCCTTCATCGCCGTCAGCGCGGCCTTGCCGATGAAGTCATCCTTTTTCCAACCGATGTAGAAATCGTAGCCCAGCTCGAACGGGTTCACATAGTAATCTTCGATATTATCCGACACGAACGATCCACCAATCGCGCCAGCGGATTCGTAGCTGTCTGCGGCCAGCCAATCGCGGTAATCTTTCAGCATGCCGTCCCCAGTGTAGATGCCCGGCAAAGGCGAAGGGATCCAGCCCGACTCCAGTGTGTTGGTCGAATAGGCACGGCTGCCGCACTGCACCAAATTGACCCCAGCATCGCGCGCGGCTTGCATGATGGTCGCATGGATATAATCTTTGTCCTTATAAGGCCCCCAGATTTCAAGGCCAGGTGCGCCCGACATACCGTGGCGCAGCGCCTGTACCTTTTTGCTACCAATATTGATCCAATCCACGTGGAAAAACTTGATGTCAGGCACAGGGCCGCCGTTCATCTTTTCAAACACCTTCGGCGCATCTGGCCCTTGGATTTGGAAACGGTAATGCTCGCGCAGAACGCGCTCGCCTTCGGGGCGGCTTGGGCTGCGGGGGTCATAGCGCAGGCGTACGTTCCACTTGCCATAGGCCGCACAGAACATCAGCCATTTCGACGTGGGCGCGCGGCCGACGAGAATGTATTTATCTTCACGCTCGCGGAAAATGATGTGATCACCGATCACATGGCCTGCGGGCGTGACAGGAACGAAATGCTTGGCGCGGTTCAAATCGAAATTGGCGAAAGAGTTGATGCCGTGATGCGATAGGAATTCGGTCGCTTGCGGGCCTTCGACAATCACCTCGTCCATGTGGTGGCTTTGGTCGAACAGCACAGCGGTTTGGCGCCATGCGACCTGTTCGTTGCGCCAGTTTTGAAATTCTGGGGCGACAACGGGGTACACATACATCCCCGCTTTGGAATTGCGCAGCATGGTAACGGGGTTGCCCGCCGCCTGCAGAGCGGTTGTTAGACTGGATGCCATTTGGTTTCTCCTCCCAAAGAATGATGTATACATTCATAGCGGGAGTAAGCCTAATTTCAAGCCAAAATGTGCGCGCGATGGCCAATAATGTATACATTGCCTGCTAAGTGGACAAAATAGCCAAACTTGGCACCCCTTCGCGCAACGCCGCCTCTTGTCCCAGTAAGGATTCTACATTTCGCCGCGCCGCGCGGGCATGTTCGCGGGCCAGTGATTCGGCGCGCGCGCCTTCGCGGTTGACGATCGCATCAATCAGCGCGCGGTGCTGTTCTTGGGCAGTGCCAAGCGTTTTTATCAGCGCCAATTGGTGGGAATGATCGTCAAGAAATGCAGAGGGCGAGGCGAAGGGCAGCGCGATGATCCGTTCAATCTGGCGCTGAATCACATCGCTTTGCGACATGCGGGCAAGAAGAGCATGAAAGCGGGTATTTAATGCTGAATAGCCATCCATATCAATAGTTTCCGCTGAAAAAAGACGATCAATTTGCCTGATAATCTCGCGGGCTTCGGCCAACATTTCGGCAGGCACGCCGCGCTCGGCGGCCAGCCTTGCTGCCGTGCCTTCCAGCACGCCGCGCAGTTCTATTGTATCGACAACATCGCGCACAGCAAAGCTGCGCACGGCAAAACCGCCACCTGATGTGCGATCTAGCAGCGCCTCTTCGGCAAGGCGGGCCAGCGCTGCACGCACGGGCGTTCGGGATATACCCAGTTCTTCGGCTAAGGCCACTTCGAACAGACGAGTGCCGCCTGCAAGTTGGCCGTTCAAAATGCGTTGGCGCAAATAAATCAGCGCGCGTTGGGCGTGGGTGGCGGACTTCGCATCGCTCATGGGGGCACCTTATGTATACATTCGCAGCGTAACATCACGCCCCATAAATGTATACATCAGACCCCTAAAGTTTCAAAATACGCTTTGCGTTTTCCTTCAGGATCAGCGGGCGGACTTCGTCGCGGATTGGGATATCTGCAAAATCCTTTAGCCAGCGATCGGGGGTGATGGCGGGCCAGTCTGATCCGAACAGCATCTTATGCTTTAGGATCGTATTGGCATAATGCACGAAAATTGGCGGAAAATATTTGGGCGACCAGCCCGACATGTCGATATGCACATTCGGCTTGTGCTGGGCCACGGCCAAACCTTCCTCTGTCCAAGGAAAGGACGGGTGGGCCAAAACGATGGTCATATCGGGAAAATCCACTGCAACATCGTCGATATGAATGGGGTCAGAATATTTCAGCCGCATTCCCATGCCGCCGCGCATACCAGACCCTACCCCTGTTTGGCCCGTATGAAACAGGGCAATCGCGCCTTCTTCCTGAATGGCGTCATACAACGGAAACGCCATAGGATCGTTCGGGAAAAAGCCCTGCATGGTGGGGTGAAACTTGAACCCTTTCACGCCAAAATCGCGCACAAGTCGCCGCGCCTCGCGCGCGCCAACTTTGCCTTTAGCGGGGTCGATACTGGCGAATGGGATCAGAATATCGCTGTTTTCGGCGCAATGCTGCGCGATTTCTTCATTATTGTGGCGGTAAAAGCCCGTGTTGCGTTCTGCATCCACGCCGAAAATCACCGCCGCAATTCTACGCTCGCGGTAGTAGGCGGCAGTTTCAGGAACGGTGGGCAGCATCCCATCCACCCCCGCAGGGTTTTTGAAATAGGCCGCCATGCCCGCCTGAAATTCGTTATACCCGTCGTCGCGGTGACAATTGCACGGCTCTTCGGCGTGGGTGTGAAAGTCGATGGCGATGATATCGTCAAGGTTCATCACTTACTCCTTGGGCGCGGCCAATTTTTCAGTGCGCTTTTCCAAAAACGCACGCAAACGCTCGGTCGCCTCTGGCGTGACTGAAGTCAGCGACGACATCAAGCTTTCTACAAACAGGCCATCTTCGGATGACATATCGCGGATACGCGGCAGGGCGTTAATGATGGCATAATTCGACATTGGCGCATTCTGCGCGGCGGTTTTGGCCAATTCAATCGCCTTTTCGACGGCAGTGCCTGCGGGCACAACATAGGATACGCCGCCCCACGCCTCCATCTGCTGGGGCGATACTGTGCGCCCTGTCAGCATCATATCGCCCATGCGCTGCGAGCCAATCAGGCGCGCAATGCGCACCGAACCGCCCCCGCCTACGAAAATGCCGCGCGTGCCTTCGGGCAGGCCAAAGAACGCAGTCTCATCCGCCACACGGATATGCGCCGCTGATGCCAGTTCAAACCCACCGCCAACCACTGCGCCTTGCATGGCTACGACAAAGGGGATGCCGCCGCGTTCAATACCATCAAAAATGCGGTGCCAGCGGCGCGAGCCTTGGACGGCGGCAATAAGTGGCTTTTCGGCGTGTTCAGCCAGATCAAGGCCCGCACAAAAATGTTTGCCAACGCCCCAGATCACAGCCGCCTTCGCCTCGGATTGGGCGCGTTCGACCATGAGATGCAACGCTTCGACCACGCGGTCGGACACGGCGTTGCGCTTTTCGGGGCGGCTTAGCCCAATCAGCGCGATGTCGTCTTGCAAACTGTAGCTGACCAGTTGGTCGATTGATCCGTCCATGATGCGCCTCGTACAAATAGGTTTCCTCTGCGGGTCTATTAATTGTTATATGGTATAAATATTATCCTGTAAACAACTCTTGTCTTGCGAAAATGGCATTGCGCGATTATTGTTATATCGAATAACTATATGCGCCCTGTTTACACTGCGGGGCGTACAGCAGTTTCGGGGGGAAACATGCAAAGCGCCAATAAAAGCCAAGGCTTGGTCAGCGAAACGCAGGCCGATGGTAGTATCCTGATCAGG
>CAXNJD010000145.1:0-4824 GCA_964202545.1 Cypionkella sp. | reverse complement strand
GAAACCCCTGTCCGAAAACCTTGGCGCAGTAGATTACGACGCGCTGATCGAAGGGCGGGCGCAAACGCTGGCAGGCGGGCCAGCAGGGTTTCAACTGTTCCGAATTGGCGACGCTGTAGAGGCGAGGAATACCCACGCCGCGATTTACGATGCGCTGCGGCTCCTCAAAGACCTATAACGCCCCGATTTGGCCCCGTGCCCCGCCCGTCTGCCCACGATCCAGCAGCAGATGGTCGGCAAGAACGATAGCCATCATCGCCTCGCCTACGGGCACGGCGCGGATGCCAACGCAGGGGTCGTGGCGGCCTTTGGTGACCAAATCAATTTCTTTGCCAGCGGTGGTGATGGTCTGGCGGGGGGACAGGATGCTGGACGTAGGTTTCACCGCAAAGCGCACCACAACGGGTTGGCCGCTGGAAATGCCGCCCAAAATCCCGCCCGCATGGTTGGATAAAAACTGCGGCCCGTTTGGCCCCATGCGAATTTCGTCGGCATTTTCCACGCCCGTCAAGGCGGCAGATGCCATTCCTTCGCCAATTTCTACGCCCTTTACGGCGTTGATCGACATCATCGCCGATGCCAAATCACTGTCTAACTTGCCGTAAAGCGGCGCGCCAAGGCCCGCTGGCACGCCCGTAGCCACCACTTCAATAATCGCCCCGACCGAGTTATGCGATAGGCGCAACTCGTCTAAATATGCCGCCCAATCGCTTGCCGCCACCGCATCTGGGCACCAGAATGGGTTTTCTTCGATTTGCGCGGCATCAAACTGCGCGCGGTCAATCGCCTTGGCACCCATTTGCACCATATAGCCAGAAATCTGCAAATCAGGCGCGAGGCTGGCCAAAACCCGCCGTGCCACACCGCCAGCCGCCACCCGCGCCGCCGTTTCGCGCGCACTGGAACGCCCACCGCCGCGCGGATCGCGCACGCCATATTTCTGATGATACGTTATGTCAGCGTGGCCAGGGCGAAAGCTGGCCGCGATGTCAGAATAATCCTTGCTGCGCTGGTCGGTGTTGTCGATATGCAGTTGAATAGGTGTGCCTGTGGTGACGCCATTGTAAACGCCAGACAGAATTTTCACAGCGTCATCTTCGCGCCGTTGTGTGACGTATTTGTTCTGCCCCGGCTTGCGCCGATCTAGCCACGGCTGCAAATCAGCCTCGCTTAACGCAATGCCGGGCGGGCAGCCATCAACTGTGCAGCCAATCGCAGGCCCGTGGCTTTCGCCCCAAGTGGTGACGCGGAAAATGTGACCAAAGGTGTTAAAGCTCATGTCAGGCTCCTTTCCCGCAGACATATGGCATCGGACGCTTTGGCGAAACCCAAAAATGCGCCCCCTTGCGCAGGGCAAAATATTCCCTATGTTTCAATGTACCTCGGGGTGCCTGAAAAGGCTGAGATGCGTAAGCGGACCCGTTGAACCTGAACCGGATCATACCGGCGGAGGGAAGGTTTGGCAGCAGATGCTCCATTTCCGACCACTTCGTCGCAACATGGAGAGACTGATGAAAACCATACTCCTTGCTGCTGGCGGTGCCTTTTTGGCCACGATTGCAGCCGCAGAAACGCCCGTTTTGAACGTGCTGACCTATGACAGCTTTACCACTGAATGGGGCCCCGGCCCTGCCGTCGAGGCGGGGTTCGAGGCGACCTGCGCCTGCGATCTGCAGTTTCAAACGGCAGGTGATGGGGCAGCCCTTCTGGCCCGATTGCAACTAGAGGGTGCGGCGAGCACCGCCGATGTTGTGGTGGGGCTGGACACAAATCTGACCGATGCCGCGCGGCAAACGGGGCTATTTGCACCCGTGCAGCCAGCTGAAACCACCCTGCCCGTGGCCTTTTCGGACGCTAATTTTGTACCCTTTGATTGGGGCTGGTTTGCATTTGTTTATGACAAAAAGCAGCTTTACAGCCCGCCAAAATCTTTGGCAGAACTTGCTGATTCTGATGTGAAAATCATTATCCAAGACCCCAGATCATCTACTCCTGGCCTTGGGTTGGTGCTGTGGGTTAAGGCCGCCTATGGTGACGGCGCAGCGGCACTGTGGGAAAAGCTGGCGGATAACATTGTCACAGTCACGCCCGGCTGGTCAGAGGCTTATGGCATGTTTTTGGAAGGTCAGGCCGATATGGTCCTATCTTACACCACCTCGCCCGCATATCACTTGATTGCCGAAAATGATGACAGCAAGGCGGCTGCACCCTTTGAAGAGGGGCATTTCATGCAGATCGAACTAGCAGGGAAGCTCGCAGGCAGCGATCAACCAGCACTGGCCGATCAGTTTCTAACCTATCTTTTGGATGATGCCGCACAGACAGCGCTGATCACAACCAATTGGATGTATCCCGCACGCACGCCCGCTGCGGGCCTGCCAAAAGGGTTTGAAACGCTGATCACGCCAAAAAAATCGCTGACGATTCCGGCCGATCAAATAGAGGCATTGCGCCAAGCAGCGGTGAATGAATGGCAAGCCGCGCTGGCAAAATAGGGGCCATAGCAGCTGCCTGCGGCGTGGGGCTGCTAATCATTGGAAGTCTTGGCTTCCTGCTGCCCCATGCCAATGTTGCAAACCTAACCGCTGCCGACCTTGCGGCCCTGCGCTTTACGCTTTTGCAGGCGGCATTGTCGGCGGCGGCGTCTTGTATATTGGCCATTCCTTTGGCGCGCGCATTGTTTCGCGCGCGGTTTTGGGGCAGCGGGGCGCTGGTTAGGCTTATCTCTGCGCCGTTTATCCTGCCTAGCCTGGCCGCTGTAGTTGGCCTTTTGGCAATCTTCGGTAGGGGCGGGGTGTTGAATGATGCGCTAACTGCTGTCGGCGCGCCGCAAATTTCGATCTTTGGGCTTGGCGGCGTTGTGCTGGCGCATGTTTTTCTAAACCTGCCACTGGCCACCCGTATGCTGATGAATGGCTGGGCTGACATCCCGACCGAGCGGTTTCGGCTGGCGCAAAGCCTGTCATTCGGGCGCTGGGCCATGTTTGTGCATCTGGAATGGCCTTTGCTGCGCGCTTTACTGCCAAGCGCCTTTGCGGTGATTTTCTTAGTTTGCCTGACCAGTTTTTCCGTGGCCCTAATTCTAGGGGGCGGCCCAAGGGCCACAACGATAGAGTTAGGCATTTACCAATCACTGCGGTTCGAATTTGACCTTGGCCGCGCTGCGAATTTAGCCATGATGCAAACCGCGCTGTGCTTCATGGCGACCTTGGTGATGGCAGCGGTTTGGCAGCCCAGCGGTTTTGGGACTGGGCTGGATCGAAAGGTTTTGCTGCGTGCGGCTTGGCTGGATGGTTGCATAATCGTCTTGGCTACGCTGTTCTTTGCCCTGCCACTAGCCGCAATTGCAGCGCGGGGGATGGCGGGGTTGGTTGATTTGCCGAATGGGTTTTGGATGGCGGCGGGGCGGTCGATCTTTATCGCCATGACATCAGCCTTTTTGGCGGTTTGGGCCGCGCTGATGCTGGCAATGGCGCGTGCGCGGGGGGCGGGGGTATGGGTAGACCTCGCGGCGATGTTGCCGCTTGGCACGTCTAGCCTTGCCTTGGGCGTGGGGGCTTTTCTGGCCCTGCGCCCTGTGATGCCGCCACAAAATGCCGCCCTGACTTTGGCAGTTTTCTTCAACGCTGCGATGGCTTTGCCCTTTGTTTACCGCCTGCTTTTGCCGAACTGCCGCGCAGTAGAAACTGGATATTCGCGGCTGATGGCCAGCTTGGGAATGTCTGGTTGGGCCAAGCTAAACATCGTTTTTTTGCCGCGTCTTGCGCCGATTTTGGGGTTTTCTTTGGGCCTGTCTGCAGCGATGGCAATGGGTGATTTTGGCGTGATCGCGCTGTTCGGAGCCGCCGATCAGCCGACATTGCCGATTTTGGCGGCGCTGTTAATGGGCGCCTATCAAATGCAGGCAGCGGCAAGTGTTACGCTATGGCTAGTGCTGATTGCCTTTGCGCTGTTTTGGCTGTTCGATTATCTGGGGGGCCGCGATGTTGGTGCTTGATCATATAAAGCTGTCACTGGACAGCTATTCCCTGACTGCCGACTTTAGCATAAATGCCGGCACGCGCGTGGCGGTGATGGGCCCTTCTGGCGCGGGGAAATCTTCACTGCTTTCGGCAATTGCGGGGTTTATCGCTCCAACTTCGGGCGGTATTTGGTTGGACGGGCAGAATTTAACCGCCCGTGATCCTGCCCAGCGCCCTGTGTCCGTGTTGTTTCAGGATCAAAACCTGTTCCCGCATTTGACCCTGCTGCAAAATGTGGTGCTGGGACTGACGGCAGGGCGGCGCGCCACGGCCGCACAGCTTGCACAGGCAGACGCAGCCTTGGCTAAGGTGGGGTTGGCAGGGTTTAGCGGCCGCAAACCTGCTCAAGTGTCTGGCGGGCAAATGGGCCGCGCCGCGCTTGCGCGGGTTTTGCTGCAAGCGCGGCCTATACTGCTGCTGGACGAGCCTTTTGCCGCGCTTGACAGCGATTTGCGGCATCAGATGCTGGATTTGGTGGTGCAAGTGGCGGCGCAAACCAATGCCACTATTCTGATGGTAACGCATGACGACCGCGATGCAGTGCGCTTTGCCACCCATGTGATCGACGTTGATCATGGTGTTGCGCAGCCGCCCCGCAGCACATGAAAAAACCCCGCATTGCTGCAGGGTTTCGTTTTTTTCGTTTTTCGGGGGGTCTAAGCCTTTTTTGGGCCCTTTATGCCTGCCCAAATCCGCGTGTTCGTTAGATAAAGCAGGGTCGACAGGAGCGCGAGCAGCAATATCGCCTTAAAGCCCGCTTCTTTGCGGGCGTTCAGGTGGGGTTCTGCCGTCCACATCAAAA
>CAXNJD010000144.1:0-4838 GCA_964202545.1 Cypionkella sp. | reverse complement strand
GCGCGCCTGTTTGGCCCAAAAGCTGATGGTCTTGGCTTGCCCATCTTGCTCTTCCAAAAAGACGGGGGTGATCACGGGCAGGTTCAACGCCTTTTGATCCACAGCGCCAAAATATTCGACCGACGCGCAGTTGACCAAAGCCTTTGCTCCGACACTTTGCGCCTGTTCCAACAGTGCTTTGGTAATTTTGCCGCCCCAAAAGGCATAAAGCGTAGCCCCTTTGGGGTTAGCAAGGCGCGATCCCATTTCCAAACGATAGGCGGCAATCGCGTCCATCGGGCGCAGCAACCCATAAAGGCCTGACAAAATGCGCAAATGCCCATCCGACCAATGGCGCGCGTCTGGCTCTAGGCCCGCAAAATCCAGCCCAGTAGAGGTATCGCCATCAAACAAGTGCGCGGCGGCAAATGTTTGCGCGCGCGCAAACCCCGAAAATCGCGATTGGTTCAGCGCGCCCAGCGCGGGCGAGATATCCATCAGCTTGCACAGGTCATCCACCGAAAGGGCACGCGCAATTTTGGCCAAGGCGCTGGCCTGCGTGCCAAATTGCGGGTCTGACAGCCCCGCAGGGGCTGCTTCATTCAGGCGTTTGGCGGGGGAAATGACACTTAGCATCGCAAATCCTTAATAGGGCGTATCTACCCATATAGGCTGTTCTTTTGGCGCAGCTAGGGGGGCCGCTTCGGGGCCATCGCTGCTAAGCACATCCAAAAACGCCGCGCCAAAGCGTTCAATCTTAGCCTCGGTCATGCCCGAAATTTGCACCATCTGCGCCAAGGTAGATGGGCGGCGCTGGGCAATATGGCGCAGCGTGCTGGGATCAACCGACAGATGTTTACCCGTGCCATCTGCCCCGCGCATCAATTGCAGCTGCGCCTCTTGCAAGCGGTCATAAACCCCCGCAGCCGCCGTGCCCACCACCGCGCGCCGCGCAGGGTGCAAATCGGGCGCGGTTTGCCCCGTAATCACGGCCAAAAACACCGCGCCAAAACTTTCCAACTTTTTTGCGCCAATGCCCGAAATCCGCATCATCGCGTCAAGGGTAAACGGGCGCGCTTCGGCCATTTCGATCAGGGTTTTGTCGGTGAAAATCACGTAAGATGGCACGCCTCCCGCCTCGGCCAATTCGCGGCGCTTGGCTTTTAGGGCGGCCAAAAGCGCGGTGTTTTCATCGGACACTTGCGCGCGCACCAGTGGCGCGGGCGCGGCATGTAGGGCGGTTTCACGGCGCAGCGTTATCTCTGCCTCGCCGCGCAAAATGGGCCGCGCGCTATCGGTCATGCGCAGCGCGCCAAATCGGTCGGGGTCTGGGCGCACCAAATCGCGCCCCATCATCTGGCGAAACACTCCTGCCCAAGCCGCACGGTTCAACTCGCGCCCCACGCCGAAGGTGGGCAGTTTGTCATGCCCCCGCTCGCGGGTTTTTGCAGTGGAAGCGCCCAGCAAAATATCGGTCAAATGCCCCGCGCCAAACCATTCGCCCGTGCGCAAAATCGCCGACAGAGCCTTGCGCACGGCATCGGTCGCGTTAAACACATCGGCGGGCACATTGCAAATATCGCAGTTACCGCAGGGGGTTGCGTCCTCGCCAAAATAGCCCAGCAGAATTTGGCGGCGGCAGGAAATGGCCTCGGCCAAACCAAGCAGACTGTTTAGGCGCAGATGATCTGCCGCCTTGCGATCGGCAGGCGCTATGCCTTCGTCAATCTGGGTGCGGCGCAGTTTAATGTCTTCGGGGCCGGACAGCGTTAGCGTTTCGGCTGGCACGCCAGCCCGCCCCGCGCGGCCAATTTCTTGGTAATAGCTTTCTATCGATTTGGGCAAATCGGCATGGGCGACCCAGCGGATATCGGGTTTATCAATGCCCATCCCAAAGGCAATTGTGGCCACAACAATCAGCCCGTCTTCTTGTTGAAAGCGCATTTCAACAACGCGGCGGGCCTCTGCCTCCATCCCGCCGTGATAAAAGCAGGTCGAATGGCCAGCATCGCCCAGCGCGCGGGCCAAAGTTTCGGTTTTGGCACGGCTGGCGCAGTACACAATGCCCGACTGCGCGCGGCGCGCGGCGGCAAAGCGCAAAATTTGATCACGCGGGTTGTCTTTGGCGGCAAATGCAAGGTGGATGTTGGGGCGATCAAAGCCGTGCAGAAAGACTTGCGGCGCATCATTGCCGAACAGGCGCGTGATAATTTCGCCGCGCGTTTCCTCGTCCGCCGTGGCGGTAAAGGCGGCAAGGGGCACGCCCAGTGCGCGGCGCAAGTCGCCAATGCGCAAATAGTCTGGGCGAAAATCATGGCCCCATTGCGATACGCAATGCGCCTCGTCCACGGCAATAAGGGTGCAATTTGCGCGGCGCAGCAGGGCGAGTGTGCCAGATGCGGCCAGCCGTTCGGGCGCGATATAAAGCAGCTTTAGGCGGCCTTCGTCGATGGCGGTAAACACCTCTTCTGTCTGCTCGTCTGTATTGCCCGATGTCAGCGCGCCCGCATCCACCCCCGCCGCCCGCAGCGCGCGCACCTGATCGCGCATCAGGGCAATCAGCGGCGAAATCACCACTGTTACCCCATCACGGCACAGGGCAGGCAATTGAAAACACAGACTTTTCCCGCCGCCCGTGGGCATAATGGCAAGGGTATTCTGCCCCGCCACCACGGCGCGCACGATATCCTCTTGCCCAGGGCGAAAGGCGGAAAACCCGAAAACCGAGTGCAAAAGTTGGGCGGCTTCGGGCATGGTCTGGCTTAGAAAAACAGGTTGGCGTTGTTCACCAGAATAATCCGCAGACCAAACACCGCCAGCAACACAATCAGCGGTGCCAGATCAATGCCCGAAATATTGGGCAAAAACGCGCGCACGCGGGCGTAGATCGGTTCCAGCAGCCCATCCAGCCCGCGCCAGATTTGGCCAACAAAGGCTTGACGCACGTTTAGCACCTGAAATTGGATCAGCCAGCTCATGATGATATGCGCCAGAATGATCCAGCGGGCGATGTCGATGATCATCAGGGCAATTTGAAACAACGATTGCATCCATCTCTCCTACAAGCCGTTGTGGATTAGGTAACGCCAAGCACCACAATAAGCAATGGTTTGCAGCGCATTTCCTGCCGCAAGGTCACGCTTGACCGCGCCGCAGGATTGGCCATTTTGGCCCGATACAATTTGCGAGGCCTCAATGTACCCCTATCTGCGGATGTTTAAAGAAATGTGGAAATTCCAAAGCGCGCCCAAATTAGGCGTGCTTGACCCCCACATCAGTTATCACCGCATTTGGCCGCAAGATTTGGATCCGTGGCGCGAGTTGAACAACGGGCGCACGTTGACGCTATTTGATCTGGGCCGCATTCCGATGGCGCGGCGCATGGGTTTGGACAAAGTGTTGGCGCAAAACGGCTGGGGGCTGACAGTGGCGGGCAATTCAACGCGTTACCGCCGCCGCGTAACGCTGTTTGCCCGCCTGCGGCAGGTGTCCCGCGTGATCGGCTGGGATGATCGGTTCATTTACATGGAGCAGAGTTTTTGGCGGGGCTCGAAAGATGGCTTCAGTCACTGCACCGCCCACATGCTGCTGCGATCTGCGATTATTTCCAAAAGCGGGATGGTTGCGCCTGCCAAACTGGTGGCCGCAATGGGCATTGATATGCCCAGCCCGCCCTTGCCAGATTGGGCAAATGCCTGGATTGCGGCGGATGCACAGCGCCCTTGGCCGCCCGAAGGCGGCGATTTGCGCTAAACCGCTTGCCAGCCCGCCCGCTTTCGGGCTGTATCACGCAAAACGGGGGGGCGAGACATGAGCGAAATTTCACCGCGCAAACGCATTTGGGGTTGGTATTTTTTCGATTGGGCCAGCCAGCCCTACAACACCTTGCTGCTGACCTTTATCTTTGGCCCCTATTTTGCAGAAATTGCGCGCGGCTATTATATGGGCGCGGGGCTAGAAGAAGACGCGGCAAAGGCTGCCGCGCAGTCGTTTTGGGGCTATGGGCTGACGGCCAGTTCAATAATCATCGCCATACTTGCCCCCATTTTGGGAGCGGTGGCCGATGGGTCTGGCCGCAGAATGGTGTGGATTTGGATATTTTCGGCGTTCTACGTCACGGGCGCATTCGCCCTGTGGTGGGTGATGCCAGGGGGCGAATTGGACACCCTATATTGGGCCGTCGGCTTTTTCGCCATTGGGTTTATTGGCATGGAATTTACCACCATCTTCACCAATGCGCTGATGCCCACGCTGACCGATCACGATGATATCGGCAAAATATCGGGGTCGGGCTTTGCCTTTGGCTATTTGGGTGGGCTGGTCGCGCTGGTGATGATGCTGGCGCTGTTTGCCGAAAACGCCGCTACGGGCAAAACGCTAATTGGGATCGACCCCATTTTTGGTCTTGATACCGAATCGCGCGAAGGCACGCGCATGGTTGGCCCGCTAGCGGCGCTGTGGTATGCCGTATTTATGATCCCGTTTTTCCTGTGGGTGCGCGAACCGCATATCGCAGGCGTGGGGCGCATTCACATCGGCGCGGCGCTGGGCAGTTTGCGCGAATTTATCGTAGGGCTGCGGTTTCGTGCCAGCCTTCGCAACTATCTTGTCTCTGCGCTGCTGTATCGTGACGCGCTGAACGGGCTCTATGCCTTTGGCGGGGTTTACGCCAGCAATGTGTTGGGCTGGTCAATCACGCAAATTGGCGTGTTTGGCATATTGGGGGCGCTGACGGCGGTTGTGGCCAGCTGGATCGGCGGGCGGCTGGACAAACGCTTTGGCCCCAAGCCCGTGCTGATTGGCGCGATGATTATCCTAATTGCGGTTTGTATCGTCATTGTTGGCCTATCGCGCGACAG
>CAXNJD010000143.1:0-4860 GCA_964202545.1 Cypionkella sp. | reverse complement strand
CGAAGCTCAGCGCGAGCAAGCCCTGCGTAGCCTAGCCGAAGCTGGCGCAAACCCAGTTGTGATGACGGGCTTTGCCTTTGGCGATGTTCTGAACAAAGTTGCTGCCGACTTCCCCGACACCAAATTTGCGATCATCGACATGGTTGTTGATCAGCCCAACGTGAAATCGGTCGTCTTCACCGAAGATCAGGGCAGCTATTTGGTGGGGATGATGGCTGGTCTGGCATCGAAAACCAACACCGTTGGCTTTATCGGCGGCATGGATATTCCGCTGATCCGCCGTTTTGGTTGCGGCTATGCCCAAGGCGTTTTGGCAGTAAAGCCTGATGCGAAAGTGGTTCTGAACATGACAGGCACCACGCCTGCCGCTTGGAATGACCCTGTAAAAGGCGCAGAACTGGCCAAGGCGCAAAAAGCCCAAGGCGCAGACGTGATCTATGCCGCCGCTGGCGGCACTGGCGTAGGTGTGTTGCAGGCCGCTGCCGACGAGGGCATCCTGTCGATCGGCGTGGACAGCAACCAGAACTACATGCACCCGGGCAAGGTTTTGACTTCGATGCTCAAGCGCGTCGACGTAGCTGTATATAATGCGTTCAAAGAAGGCACCGAAATGGCGTCTGGCGTGACCGTGATGGATTTGGCCGCTGATGGCGTTGGCTATGCGATGGACGATAACAACGCAGCTTTGGTGACCCCAGAAATGAAAGCAGCCGTCGATAAGGCAGCAGCCGACATCAAGGCAGGCACGCTGAAAGTGCATGATTACATGTCCGACAACACCTGCCCTGCGGCCACGTTCTAATGGCGGCAGCAGATTTGGGGGGGCGGCAGGCAACTGCCGCCCCCGCTTCACCCTATGCTATTGAATTAAAGGGCATATCAAAGGCCTTTGGCTCGGTTCAGGCCAACAAAGACATTAACATCGCCATCCCGCGCGGCACGATCCACGGAATTATCGGCGAAAACGGCGCTGGAAAATCGACGCTGATGTCCATTCTTTACGGGTTCTACCGCGCCGATTCGGGCCAGATTTTGGTGAATGGCGCGCCTGTGACCATTCCCGATAGCCAAAGCGCCATTCGTGCGGGCATTGGTATGGTGTTTCAACATTTCAAATTAGTGCAAAACTTTACTGTTTTGGAAAATGTGATTTTGGGGGCCGAAGATGGCCCCATGCTGAATGCCAGTTTGGCCAAGGCGCGCAAAATTCTGGGCGATCTCTCGCGCGAATATGAATTGGATGTCGACCCCGACGCCTTGATCGAAGATCTGTCGGTGGGCCACCAACAGCGCGTCGAAATTCTAAAGGCGCTGTATCGTCAAGCCGAGATTTTGATTTTGGACGAACCTACAGGGGTGCTCACCCCCGACGAGGCCGACCATCTCTTTCGTATTTTGCGGGGCCTGCGCGATCAGGGCAAAACGATTGTTCTGATCACCCATAAACTGCGCGAAATTATGGAAACCACCGATAATGTCTCCGTAATGCGGCGCGGCACGATGGTGGCCACGGTGAAAACCGCTGAAACCTCGCCAGAATCTTTGGCCGAACTGATGGTGGGCCGCAAAGTGCTGTTGGAAGTGGTGAAGAACCCTGCCAAAGCTGGCGGTATTGCGTTGTCTGTCAAAGATTTGGCCGTGAAAGACGAACACGGCGTGATGCGTCTAAAAGGTGTGTCGTTCGACATCCGCGCGGGCGAGATTTTGGGCATTGCTGGCGTGGCGGGCAACGGCCAATCTGAACTTTTAGAGGCATTGGGCGGGATTGCGGCGGCAACCGGAATTGTGGTCTTGAACGGGGCCGAATTGCCGCTGACGGGGCCGCGCGCAAACGGCAAAGCGCGGCGCGATGCAGGCATTGCCCATGTGCCAGAAGACCGCCAATCGCTGGGTCTGATCATGGATTTCGCGGCTTGGGAAAACGTGGGCTTTGGCTATCACGATGATCCACGCTATCAGAAAAACGCTTGGCTTATGGATAATGACGCCCTGCGCGCCGATACCGCAGCCAAAATGGCCACCTACGACGTGCGCCCACCGATCCCTACCTTGGCGGCGAAAAGCTTTTCAGGCGGTAATCAGCAAAAAATAGTCGTAGCGCGCGAGATGGATCGCAACCCCGATCTGTTGCTGATTGGCCAGCCCACGCGCGGCGTGGACATTGGTGCGATTGAGTTTATTCATAAGCAAATCATAGCCTTGCGCGATGCAGGTAAAGCGGTTCTGCTGGTGTCGGTGGAACTGGACGAGATTATGTCCCTATCTGACCGCGTGTTGGTGATGTTTGACGGGCAGATCATGGGCGAACGCCTGCCAGCCCAAACGGACGAGCGGGAATTGGGAATGATGATGGCGGGGATGGGGGCGAAATGACCAAACTTCCCACTTGGGTCGATGTGGGTCTTGTGCCGCTGATTAGCTTAACGCTGGCGGCGCTGGTTTCGGCGGGGGTGCTTTTGGCCATTGGCCAAAGCCCGATGCAGGCGCTGACGGTTATGGTGAACGGCGCGCTGGGGTCTAGCTATGCTTGGGGCTATACGCTGTATTACGCGACATCTTTCATTTTTACGGGGCTGGCGGTGACGGTCGCCTTTCACGCAGGGCTGTTCAATATTGGTGGCGAAGGGCAAGCGCAACTGGGCGGGCTTGGTGTGGCGCTGGTGTGTCTTGCCTTGCCATGGCCGCATTGGACGATTGCTCTGGTTGCCGCCATGTTTGGCGCGGCGCTGTTTGGCGCGGCTTGGGCCGCCATTCCTGCCTATTTGCAGGCCAAACGCGGCAGCCATATCGTGATTACCACGATCATGTTCAACTATATCGCGGCGGCATTGCTTATTTACCTGCTGGTCAACGTGCTGCGCCCCGATGGGCAAATGGACCCTGCTTCGGCCAATTTTCCTGCCGGCGCGCATGTGCCGCAGTTTCAAGAAATCCCAATTTTGCAGGGGCTTTTTCAGCGTTTCGGCGCAGATGGCCAGCCACGGCTAAACGCCGAAGGCCTGCCAATGTATCAACAAGTGCCCGCCAATGTGACGTTCTTCATCGCCATTGGCGCCTGCGTTTTGGTATGGGTGATGCTATGGCACACGCGGCTTGGATATGCGATCCGCGCCTTTGGCAAATCTGAAAAGGCGGCTGTTTATGCGGGTATTTCGCCACTGCGCATCATTATGATTGCGATGCTGATATCGGGTGCGCTGGCAGGTTTGATGGCGATCAACAATGTGATGGGGCAATCGGAACGGCTGGTTCAAAACTCGGCCTCGGGCGCAGGGTTTATCGGCATTGCCGTGGCGCTCATGGGGCGCAACCACCCTTTGGGCATTTTTCTTGCGGCGGTTTTGTTTGGCTTTTTGTTCCAAGGCGGCGCAGCGCTGGGTCTGGAAACAGACATTCCGATTGAACTGCGCACGGTGGTGCAGGGACTTGTGATTTTGTTCACAGGCGCGCTGGATCAGATGGTGCGCATGCTTCTGGGGATGTTCTTTGCCAAAAAAGGGGCGACGTGATGGATTTTGCAACCTTTCTGCAAATCAGCGACACCGCCCTGCGTTTTGCAACGCCCTTGCTGCTGGCCTGCCTTGCGGGCCTGTTTTCGGAACGCGCGGGCATTTTTGACATTGGTCTAGAAGGCAAAATGCTGATGGCGGCAATGAGCGCGGGCGCTGTTGCCGCTGTGACAGGCTCTGTTTGGCTGGGGCTGATCGCGGCGATCTTGGGATCGCTTTTGTTTGCGGCGGTGCATGGCATTGCCTCGATCACCTTTCGCGGCAATCAACTGATTGCGGGCGTGGCGCTGAATTTCGTGGCATCGGGCATTACAGTTCTGATTGCCGAAAGTATGTTCGGCCAAGGCGGGCGCACGCCGCCGCTAGAAGGTGCGGCGCGGTTTGCCAATATTGATCTGCCCCTTGCCGAGACCTTGCGCGCAGTTCCCATATTGGGGCCGTTTTATGCCGAGGTTATCTCGGGCCATACGATATTGGTCTATGTCGCGCTGGCCTTAGTGCCAATATCTTGGTGGGTTTTGTATCGCACGCGCTTTGGCCTGCGACTGCGTGCAGTGGGGGAAAACCCTGCATCGGTTGATACGGCGGGTATATCAGTGGTGCGGCTGCGCTTTAGCGCCGTAATTATCGCGGGCATTTTGTGCGGGTTGGCAGGGGCATATATGTCGACAGGGCTGCAAGCGGGTTTTGGCCGTGAAATGACGGCAGGGCGCGGTTATATCGCGCTCGCTGCGTTGATTTTCGCCAAATGGCGCCCGTGGCAGGCCCTGTGGGCCACATTGCTGTTTGGCTTTTTGCAGGCCCTTGCCTTGCGTCCCGATGTGGTGGAGAGCATGACGCGCGTAGCGATTCCTGTCCCGTTCTTGGATGCGCTGCCTTATATTTTGACGGTTATCGTGCTGGCGGGCTTTGTCGGCAAAGCCATTCCGCCGCGTGCAGGAGGCGAGCCTTATGTCAAAGAGCGCTGACTTAGCTGCGACGATCCGCAAACGCGCGGGCGATGCACCTGTGAAACTGGGCCTTATTCTGGGTTCGGGCCTTGGCCATTTGGCGGGGGCGGTGGATGGCGTGGCCATCCCCTACAGCGATTTGGAAGGGTTTCCCCATGTGGGCGTTTCGGGCCATAACCCCAACTTGGTGATTGGCCATCTGGAAGGCGTGCGTGTAGCGATTTTTGGCGCGCGCGAGCATTACTATGAAAACGGCAATCCATCGGCTATGCGGTTTGCGCTAGAGGTTCTGCGGGACTTGGGCGCGAATGACCTGATCGCCACCAATGCGGCGGGCAGTTTGCGGGCCGATATTGCGCCCGGCGATTTGATGCTGCTGTCAGATCACATTAACTTTTCTG
>CAXNJD010000142.1:0-4868 GCA_964202545.1 Cypionkella sp. | reverse complement strand
CGGCCTTTTTCTTTCCCTAAAGTTGATTCAATCCTGCAACACATTGTCCCTGAATTGGACACAAAAATAGCGCCTTATGAATCAAGCTGTTGCAAGGCGACGTTAAACTTGGCACAAATGGGGCAAGAATGAGGCAGGCGGCCACATTGTGGCCACAGATCGGTACCCAAGGCTGGCATTCGACCAGCCCCGACTGAAGAGGATGTAGGGTAGTGACTTCGCGGCTTTTTGGCGCGATCGTGCGGGCAGCTTTGGTGATGGCGATGATCGCCCTTCCTGCTGCCGTATTGATCGAAGTATCGGCAGACACGCAGCAAATGGTGACATTTGCCGCGCTTTTGCTGGGCGCAATCACCTTTGCCGAATATAATGCAACGTTTCCCAGCCTAATTGAATTTCGCGATGCGGCCCCGTTCAACCGCCTGCGCGCGGCAATGCTCGCCTCAACCTTAGCGGCGCTTAGCTTTGCGCTGCCTGATACCATTCTGCCCGCGCCGTTGCAGGCCCAAGCGGTAGAACTCGCGGGCTATGTGGGCCGCGCGATGGATTTTCCCTTTAGCCCCGCGCGTCTGGTGTTGCAGTTGGTCAATACCGATGCCGATCCAACGCGGCTAGAGGTTTTGCGCAATGCGGCGGGTTTGGCCTACGTGATTGGCCTGTCGTGGCTGGCGTTGTTTGCGGTGGTGGTGCGCTTGGGGGGCTGGCCGTCGCCGCGCAAGCCGTTGAACCTTTGGGTGAACCTGCCCATGTTCGACCCCACGGCGGGGGCGGATGTGGTTCTGCGCCTGTCGCGCGATGGTCGCGTGAACATCTTGCTTGGATTTCTTCTGCCGTTTATCGTTCCGGTTGTGGCCAGGCTTGCTTTTGGCCATGCCGATATCTTGGAAACCGCGCCGCCGCACAGCGTGATTTGGATCATTGCATTATGGGCCTTTTTGCCAACCAGTTTGATTTTGCGCGGCATCGCGCTTTTGCGTATTGCCGAGTTAATCGTGCAAACCCGCGCCGCACATGGGGCCAAATCGGCCGCATCTTTGGCGCATGCCTAGGCCTGTTGTGGGCAGCGCCTGCGACTGCTGATAGCTTGCGACTTGCCACCTATAACATTGATTTTTCGGACAAAGGCCCAGGATTGGTGCTGCAATCGCTGCAGAAGGGCGGCAATGATCAGCAACTTGCCGTGGTTGAAAGCATTGCCGATTTGAACGCTGATGTGCTGCTGCTGACGGGCATTGATTATGACGCGCGTGGCCAAACTTTGGCCGCGCTGGCGGGGGTGCTGGCGGGTGCTGGCGCGTCTTATCCCTACCGTTTGCCGCTGCGGCCCAATTCGGGTCTGGCCACGGGGTTTGATCTGAACGGCAATGGCCGTTTGGGCGAGCCGCGCGATGCAATGGCTTATGGGCGATATGCAGGCGAGGGGGGGATGGCCGTGCTGTCGCGCCTGCCAATCGACACCGCGCAAGTGCGCGATTTTAGCGCATTTCGTTGGGCAAATTTACCGCAAAGCCTATCCACTGATACAGATCCCGCCCTGCGCGGGGTGCAGCGCCTGTCCAGCGGCGGGCATTACGAGGTGCCCGTAACCCTGCCAAATGGTAAGTCATTCCGATTGCTTGCCTTTTATGCAAGCCCCCCCGCCTTTGATGGCGTGGAAGATCGCAACGGCAAGCGCAACCATGACGAGGCGGCGTTTTGGTTGGATCTGATCGCAGGCAATTTGCCCTTTGCGCCACCTGCCGCCCCCTTTTCCATTATCGGCCAAGCCAGCCTTGACCCTGCCGATGGTGAAGGGCGGGCCGCGGCGTTGCGCACCCTGCTCGCTCATCCGATGCTACAAGATCCCGCCCCGCGCGGCACATCGGGGCGCGTTGACGCGGGCCAACTTGGAGATGCCGCGCTGGATACCACGTTATATCAAGGGCTTGGCGGATTGAGGGTGCAGTATATTCTGCCCAGCCGCGATATTGCAGTGCAGGGCGCGGGGATAGTTTGGCCGCCCGATGGGGACCCAAAGGCGCAGGTTTTGTCCGCCGCATCACGGCATAGGCCCGTTTGGGTGGATATCACCTTGCCTTAGCGCCACAGCCCCAAGGGCTGCACCGTATGGCCTATGAACACAGCGCTTGCATCTGCCAGCCCCATATGGCCCGTCAGTATTTCGGCCAGAACGTCGCGGTAATCGGTGATCACGGCCAAATCTGCGCCCTCTTCCAGCGCTTCGTTTTGCAGGCCAGGCCAGCGGCCCAACATCCGCCCACCCTTGGCCTGCGGGCCCAGCACAAACATCACATTGCCGCGCCCGTGGTCGGTTCCGCCTGCCGAATTAGACCGCAAGCGGCGGCCAAATTCGCTCATCACAACCAGACTGACATCTTGCTGCAGCGCGCCCAAATCGCGCCAAAACGCCATGGCAGAACTGGCCAGCCAGCCCGCCATTTCGGCAAATTGGCCGCTTTGATTCACATGCGTATCCCAGCTTGCAAAATCGACTGTGGCCACGCGCAAACCCATATCTTGCTTGATTGTCTGCGCCACCGTCATCAGCGCGGGGGTGAGCGGGTTTTCGGGATATTCCACTGTGGGAGTGTATTCCAGCAAGGCCTGATCGCTTTCTGACCAAAGCCTTTGCCCAATCATTTCTGACAGGTGCAGCAGTCCAGCAATCGGCGCGGCCAATGGCCCGTGGTCGCCAAAACCCGCATTCAGGCGCGCGCGCAAGGCGGGGGCCAGCCAATGGCCAGAGGCCACCATCAAATCGCCAAGGCTTTCAGACACTGCCGCATTTGCCCCCAGCAGACTGGCAGGCTGCGACGTGCCCACCGCCAGCGCGGGCATTGGCCCCTGCGGCGCTATTGCGGCCAAATATCGCCCCAGCCAACCCGAAGGGTCGCCGGGGGCAATGTTTGCGCCAATCAGCCCCCGCTCCATGCGCGCTTCGGCATCGAAATGGCTGCGCGTGGCCTCGGTCAATCCGCAGGCGTGGATCATTGACAAATCGCCCGCCTCATACAAATCTGCAAAGGGCGCAAGGGCAGGGTGAAAGCGAAAATCTATATCTGCCACATCTTGCGAAATTGCCCGCCCTGCGGTGTCGCCCTTGCGCAACACGCGCAAATCTTCGGGCCGCGCGGCGATAAGGTTTTCGTCTGACGATGGGCAAACAAGGCCCAAACCATCTGCCCCGCCCCGCAAGAACAGCACAACAAGAATGGGTTCGCGCGCCATATCCGCCCCCTACCGCAGCATAAATTCAGGCCGCAGCGCGGCAAAGGCAATGGCGGCATGGGCCAGCCCTGCCACTTCTTCGGCGGTATAATCGGCCATCGGCGTGGCTGGGTCGCTGCCCGTGGCGGCAATCACTTCGGGCAAACCATCTAGCCCAAAGCGCTGCGCCCAGCGGGCCACATAGGCCTCCACAGTTTCTCCGCCCTGCGCCGCGCGGTCTAGGCTGGCCACGGCAAACCAATCTTCATGGGCATGCAGCGCCAAATCAACATAACGGTTCAGCGTGCTTGCCCCAACCCATGGTGCCAGTACATCGGGGTGGCCTGTGGGCGGGCCGTATTCGTGCTGCCGCCAGCCTGCGCGCATTAGGTGCCATTGTTGGGCGGCCTCTGTTCCTGTAACCTCGGCCCCAGTTGCGCGGTAAAGGGCGGCCAAAAATTCAAAAGGACGGCGAATTTTCTGCGGCGGGGTCGCGGCAAATTCGGGGTGCAAGGCCAGCGCGCGGATCACTTGGGCGATTTGGTCGGCACTATCGACGGCGGCCTGAAATACCTGTGCAAGTTCAGCGACTAAGCCATCGCTGGGGGCATCGGACAACAGGCGCACAGCAATCTTGCGGCACACAAACCGCGCCGTGGCAGGGTGGCGCGCCAGCATATCCAACACCTCGTCCCCATCTGCCATAGGCGCGCCGTTTGGCGCAAACTCTACCCCCAAAACCCGCTTTTGATAAGGATCATGCCATGCCTCAACATAGTGAAACTGGCCAGTTTTCGGGGCATCTACCCCTTCGGAGATATAGCGCCCATCGCCAACGCTCCACCCCGTAAAGGCGCGGGCAACTTCGTATACATCCAAATCCAAATAACCCAAGGCGACACCGTCACTGCCCTTGGGCACCGAATGCCAATCATCGTAACGGTCGATCAAATAGGTGGCTGCGCCTAGGGTGTGCAGCTCTAGCAGTTCGCGGGCAAAGTTTTCATTGGCGGGCGATGCGCGGCTGTCGGCATTGTTCAGATAATACAACATTGCAGGTGCGCGCGCGACTTGGCCCAGAATGTTGCGAAAGTTGCCAAAGGCATTTGCGCGCAGCATCGCATCATAGCTGGGAAAGAAGGCCGCGCAAAATTCGTCTTTCTGGGAATTGACATTGAAATGGTCGTGCCAGAACTGCGTCATCACTTCGCGCAATTGAGCAGGGGCGTGAACGGCGCGGATCAGAGCGGCCGCCGCGACCTCTTGGGCGGGGCGGGATCGCTCGGCGTAATCCATGCCCTGTTGCCAATCGATGCAGTGCAGATAATTTTCGGGCGGGGCTGATAGGGCGGCAAGGGGGCGCAATTCATCCTTGGCGGGCCAATCGTTGCCATTCTCATCGCGGCCAGCGGGATAAGAAATATGGAGACGCGCGGCGTTTAGTCGGGCGTCCAATGCAGGGTCGCTGGCAGGCATGGCAAGCTGATCTTCCAGCCATATCATCGGGTTAATGTCGGCGGCATTTGCAACAACGCCAAAGGACAGGCGGTTCAAGTAAAGCGCGGTTTTTGACGGGGCGGTGGCGCGAGCGGGAAGGGGGGCCAGCCCCACCGCAAGGCTGGCCATCAAGGTCTGATGAAACTGGCGGCGGGTCAGCATCG
>CAXNJD010000141.1:0-4889 GCA_964202545.1 Cypionkella sp. | reverse complement strand
TGGCTGGGATGGCAGCGATCTGCCCCCGCCCGCGCCGCTGGAGTATCAAACGCTGGGCACCGCGCGCCACACCTTTACCCATTTTCATCTGAACTTGCAGGTGCTTGCATCAGACGCCCCCTGCAACCCTATGCGCGGGGCCTTCCTGCCCCTAAACGCCGCAGACCTACCTACCCTAATGCGCAAGGCCTTTGCGATATGGGGCGATGATCTGCCGCGTTGAGATGGGGCGCAAACCTGCTAAACTGCAACCATAGGAGTATGCTCTATGGCCAGCCACAACACACCAAACGTCAAAAGCATCACCCGCGCCCTGCCGTTCTGGCTGTCGCTCTGCGGGCCAATCATTGCGGTTGCAGCCACCCTGACAGGCGGCGCGGCGCTGATCCTGCCGCCCCTGCTGGCATGGTGGATGTTCACCGCGCTAGACGCGCTGGTTGGCGAAGATCAGTATAACGCAGACCCAAACACGCCCGATGCAGATTTGATCTGGTACCGCGCCATCACCATCGCGTGGTTTCCCATTCAGCTTGCGCTGCTAATCTGGATGCTGGCCTATGTACCGCAAGCCGCGCATTTGGCTTTGGGCGAGAAAATTGCCGCCTTTTTCGGGTTTGGCGTGTTTTCGGGCACCATCGGCATCACCTATGCGCATGAATTGATGCACCAGAAAAACCGCGCCGAACGCACCTTGGGCGATTTGCTAATGGCATCGGTTCTGTACAGCCATTTTCGATCCGAACATTTGCGCGTTCATCACAGCCATGTCGCCACCCCGCGCGATGCTGTCACCGCCCGCTATAACGAGGGGTTTCACCGCTTTTTCCCCCGCGTTCTACGGCAATCTTTGGCCTCCGCTTGGCATGCCGAAGCCGCCATGCTGGCGCGGCGCGGCCTGCCCTGTTGGCATTCCGCCAACCCGTTTTGGCTGTATGGCGCGCTGCAACTTGCCTTTTTGGCGCTGGCCTATGGCTTGGGCGGCGCGCTGGGGTTGGGGCTGTTTGCCTTTCAAGCCGTTGTGGCGATTTGGCAGTTAGAACTGATCAATTATATCGAACATTACGGCCTAACCCGCCGCCATTTGGGGGATGGCAAATACGAACACGTGATGCCGCATCATTCATGGAATTCGGCGCAAAAGGCATCGAACTGGCTGCTGATCAACCTGCAACGCCATTCAGATCATCATTACAAACCCGACCGCCGCTTTCCCTTGCTGCAAACCTACGGGCCAGACCGCGCCCCCACCTTGCCCTATGGCTACCCTGTTATGTCACTTGCTGCGCTAATCCCGCCCCTGTGGCGGCGCGTGATGAACCCGCGCGTGCGGGCATGGCGCGCGCAATTCTACCCCGACATCACCGACTGGCACGCCTATAACAAGGCGCTGAATCCTTCGCCTAAATGAGTGTTCAGAAATGAAAAAGCCGCCATGCACTAGGCTGACCTAAGGCATGGCGGACAGGTGGCTGCACCACAGTGCGGCTTAGGCATCTGGGTAAGCTTTGGGGATGCTAGTGCTTGCGCCCGTCGCTGGATTCCAATTCGGCGCGGATTTGTTGGCGCAGAATGTCGATGGGGATCATTTTGCCATCACGCTTGAAATGCCAATATGTCCACCCGTTGCAGGACGGCGCACCTTCCAAATGCGCGCCCACTTGGTGGATGGAACCCTTAACATCGGCCCCAATCAACGTGCCATCAGCGCGCACCTTGGCGCTGTAGCGGTTGCCGAGTGAAAACAACTCCTCGCCCGGGCGCAGCATTCCGCGTTCCACCACTTGGCCAAAGGGCACGCGCGGTTCGGCCCGTTTGCTGCCTGTGACCTCGAGGGCCGAGGAATCAAAACGCCGCACCCTTGCAATACGCGCGGCAGCAACCTTGCGGTACGCCTCTTCACGTTCAATCCCAATAAAATCGCGGCCCAGCATTTTGGCCACAGCCCCCGTCGTGCCCGTGCCAAAGAACGGGTCCAGCACCACATCGCCCGCATTGGTGGTGGCAATCAAAATGCGGTGCAGCAGGCTTTCGGGTTTTTGGGTCGGGTGGGCCTTGTCGCCATTCTCATCTTTCAGCCGCTCATGCCCCGTGCAAATCGGCAGAACCCAATCAGACCGCATCTGCACCCCGTCATTCAATTCCTTCAGCGCCTCGTAATTGAAGGTATATTTGGAATGCTCATCGCGCGACGCCCAGATCAGCGTTTCATGCGCGTTGGTCAGGCGTTTGCCACGAAAGTTTGGCATCGGGTTAGACTTGCGCCAAACCACATCGTTCAGCACCCAAAATTCATTATCTTGTAGCGCCGCGCCAACGCGGAAAATGTTGTGATAGCTGCCAATCACCCAAATCGCGCCGTTTGGTTTCAGCAGCCGCTTAGCGGCAGCCAGCCAATCACGGGTGAATTTGTCATAGGCGGCAAAGCTGGCAAATTGATCCCAGTGATCATCCACTGCATCAACAAGGCTGTTGTCGGGGCGGTGCAAATCTCCCTTAAGCTGCAAGTTATAGGGGGGGTCGGCGAAGATCAAATCGACGCTGCCCGCAGGCAAAGCGTTCATCCGTTCGATACAGTCACCGTCAAGAATTTCGTTCAGCGGCAGGGTTTGCCCCTGCTCTGTTACCAGTTTACGCGCCATTGTCTGCCTCTGCTCCGCCGCTTTAGCGCGGCTTGTTAGGGGCAGAATGGGCGGAAAATCCCCATTCGTCAAATTCTTTATTGAATCAACGGGTTATAAAATGTTCTTGATACAAGATATTGTGGACAGGTTTAAACGAACGCCTATGCCAAGCGGTCACCCCATGAATGTGCAGCGCCGATATATGCGCCGCTGTGGGGTAGCCTGCGTTTTGATCCCAGCCATATTGGGGAAACTGTTGCGCCAAATCCACCATCAGCGCGTCGCGCGTAACCTTGGCTATAATGGATGCCGCCGCAATCGACAGCGATTTGGCATCACCTTTTACAATCGCCGTGGCGGGCAGGGTCAGCCCCTTGGGAATTAGATTGCCGTCTATCAGCGCATGATCGGGCGCGCGCGGCAGGCCAGAAATGGCGCGCTCCATCGCCAGATGACTCGCGCGTAGGATGTTTAATTCGTCAATCTCCTGCACCGATGCATGGGCAACAGACACCTGCGCGCAGTCCATAATTGCAGCAAACAGCGCCTGCCGCCGCGTCGCAGTCAGCGTTTTGCTATCGGCCAGACCTTGAGGAATGTTTGCAGGGTTCAAAACAACCGCAGCAGCCGTCACAGGGCCAGCCAATGGGCCGCGCCCCACCTCGTCCACCCCTGCCACAACCCCGCCTAACGCCGCCTCAAAGGCGTAATCCGCCGCCACGCGCGCCACATCACGCCCCGATCAACTGGTTGCGCGATTTAAGGGCCGCCAGCCAGCCCAACCCATGCACTGTAGCGCGCGCGGGGCGATATTCGGCGGCAATCCAGCCGCCAGAAGCGCCACCTTCCGCGGCCGCATCCACCGCATCGCACAGCTTGGTCATATCAAAACCGCCGCCGCCCGGCTCGGCTCGCGCAGGAAAGCCCGCAATTTGAATATGCCCGACGATATCCGCATGGCGCTGCCAAACGCCCCACGCATTGCCGTGGATTTTGGCTGCATGCCACAGATCAAATTGCAGCCGCACATTCCCCGCGCCCAAATCATCAATCATCCGCGCGGCATGGTCAAAATCGTTCAGAAAATAGGCAGGCATGTCATCGGGGTTTAAGGGTTCAATCACCAACATCAAATCTGGTGCCTGCGCCGATGCCCATGCCAAATTTTCCAAATACACCGCCTCGGCCGCTGGCCCCGACGCCACGCCTGCCATCACATGCACGCGGGGCTTCGAAAAATGGGGGGCAGACAGGGCGCGGGCATATTCCGCCGCGCGCTGAAAACTGTCTTGAAACTGCACCTGTGCCCCCGCAACAGCCGCAAATCCGCGATCCCCTGCCACCCAGTCACCCGGCGGCGTGTTGACCAGCAGCAGCGGGAAATCCCCCAACGCGCCCCGCCACGCGTCGATAGCATAGTCATAGGGAAACAGTACTTCGGCCCCGTCAAAGCCCGCTTGCCGCGCCAGCGCAGGGCGGTCTAGCATGGCCACTTCGGTAAACAGCATGGTCAAATTGGCGGCATACTGAGGCATCAGACAAGCTCGTCGGCAAGGATCATCGGAAAGAACGCACCGCCCGAATAAACGCCCAGCCAGTCGTCCCCCATATGCGGGGCAATCACGGCCAAATCCACAAGGCGGTAAAATGATTTGCGGTCAATCAGCGCCTCCATCCCCGCGCGAATGTGCACATAGGGCGCAGGCTGGCCCGACGCACCGCGCGCCATGCGAATGGGGTTATCGGCGCTGGCCACAACCTCATCCTCGGTTTTGGTCACAAAATGCAGCACTTGGGCCGCGCCGCTGCCCGTGGCGGTAAAATCCACCGCCAGAAACGGCGCGTCATCTACCTTGATCCCCACCTTTTCCACGGGCGTGACCAAAAAGTAATCATCCCCTTCGCGCCGCAAAATTTGGGAAAACAGGCGCACCAGCGGCGCGCGGCCAATCGGCGTGCCTTGGTAAAACCACGTACCATCGCGGGCGATGCGCATGTCAATATCGCCGCAAAAGGGCGGGTGCCACAAATGCACAGGCGGCGGGCCTTTGCGCGCGGCCATCACCACTTCGCCCATCGAAGCAGGGCCAATCGGGCTGGGTGCAGAGGATTGAGGCGATTTCATCACGATCTTTTGTCCAAAGCATTGTTTTGCCATTTGCGGCAGGAGGCTTAGTTAGATCATATAGGGATAGATCAGCGGCATGACGAGGGACAACATGGCACAGCCAACGCAAATGGTGGCGCAAATCGAAACTTTGGGTGAAA
>CAXNJD010000140.1:0-4896 GCA_964202545.1 Cypionkella sp. | reverse complement strand
GGGCCTTCAATGGCCCAGATTTGCGCCAAAAGATGCTGCACAAAGGGAACGCACAGCCGTAATGCGGCACGCATAAACTGGCAGAGGACTGCATGAGCAAACAATCCACCGACGCGGATGTCGCCTTTATCGCGGCTTTAGCAGAGCTACTCAACAAGAACGAGTTGACCGAAATTTCCGTCAAGCGCGAATATGGCGAGGATGACAGCCTTGACGTGCGCGTGATCAAGCAGGCCAATGTGGTGCAAATGGCAGCCCCTGCCCCAACCTATGCAGCCCCTGCCGCCGCAGCCCCTGCGCCCGCAGCCCCTGCCGCTGTGGAAGACCCTGCCAAACACCCCGGCGCTGTGGCTTCCCCAATGGTGGGCACTTGTTATCTGGCGGCTGAACCGGGAGCTACGCCGTTTGTGACCGTTGGTGCTGTTGTAACCGAAGGGCAAACAGTGCTGATCATCGAAGCCATGAAAACCATGAACCACATCCCCGCCCCGCGCGCGGGCACGGTTAAACGGATTTTGGTATCCGATGGCACGGCGGTCGAATTTGGCGCGCCCTTGATGATCATCGAGTAGCGCGATGTTTGACAAAATTCTGATCGCCAATCGGGGCGAGATTGCCCTGCGCGTGATCCGCGCCTGCCGCGAGATGGGCATCAAATCTGTGGCGGTGCATTCCACCGCCGATGCCGACGCGATGCATGTGCGCATGGCCGACGAATCGGTCTGCATTGGGCCAAACCCGTCTAGCGAAAGCTATCTGAACAAGGCCGCGATCATTTCCGCCTGCGAGATTACGGGCGCGCAGGCCGTCCACCCCGGCTATGGGTTTTTGTCGGAAAACGCCGCCTTTGCGCAGGCGCTTGAAGATCACGGCATCACCTTTATCGGCCCCAAGGCCGAACATATCCGCATTATGGGCGATAAAATCACCGCCAAAGTCACCGCCAAAGATCTAGGCATTCCCGTGGTTCCGGGGTCTGACGGCGGCGTTGCCGATTTTGAAACTGCCATTGGCGTGGCGGCTGGTATCGGCTTTCCCGTGATCATCAAGGCTACGGCGGGCGGCGGCGGGCGCGGCATGAAAGTGGCGCATAACGCCGAAGAGCTGGAAATTGCCTTCCGCACGGCGCGGTCAGAATCCAAGGCCGCCTTTGGCAATGACGAAGTCTATATCGAAAAATACCTGCAAAAGCCGCGCCACATTGAAATTCAGGTGTTTGGCGATGGTAAAGGCGGCGCGGTGCATCTGGGCGAGCGTGATTGCAGCCTGCAACGCCGCCACCAAAAAGTGTTCGAAGAAGCCCCCGGCCCTGCCATCACACCTGATCTGCGCGCCAAAATCGGCAAGGTCTGCGCCGATGCTGTCGCCGCGATCAACTATATCGGCGCGGGCACGATCGAATTTTTGTACGAAGACGGCGAGTTTTTCTTTATTGAAATGAACACTCGCCTGCAGGTGGAACATCCCGTAACCGAGGCGATTTTCGGTGTGGATTTGGTGCGCGAGCAAATTCGTGTGGCCGCAGGCATGGATATGTCTTTTGGCCAAGATGATTTGATCATCAATGGCCATTCGATCGAAGTGCGCATCAACGCCGAAAAGCTGCCCAATTTTTCGCCCTGCCCGGGCAAGGTGCGCATGTTCCACGCGCCGGGCGGATACGGTGTGCGGATGGATTCGGCGCTGTATTCGGGCTATTCCATTCCACCCTATTACGACAGCCTGATTGGCAAGCTGATCGTGCATGGCCGCGACAGACCCGAGGCGCTGGCTCGGTTGAAACGCGCGCTGGGGGAACTTATCATCGACGGCATCGAAACCACTGTGCCGCTGTTTGATGATCTGCTTGCCGAACCTGACATTCAGTCAGGCGATTACAACATCCACTGGTTGGAAAAATGGCTGGCGGCGAAATACAGCGTTTAGGCAAAGACGCGATCAAAAAGGCGGGGGGCGGCCCCGCCTTTTTGCGATGAAAGGTCCCGTCATCACCCCCGACATTTTGCTTAACGCTTATCGCATGGGCGTTTTTCCCATGGCGGAATCGCGCAGCGCTGCGGGCATTCATTGGATGCGGCCAAATCTGCGCGGCGTGTTTGACTTGGGCGCGTTTCACATATCCCGCAGTTTGCGCGCGCAAATTTTGCGTGGAGGTTATGACGTGGCCATCAACCGCGATTTTGCAGGCATAGTGCGGGCCTGTGCTGATCGCCCCCAGACGTGGATCAACGCGGAAATATTTGATTTATATATAGAATTGCGCCGCTTGGGCCATGCCCATAGCCTAGAAATTTACGCCGAAAATGCACTGATTGGCGGAGTTTACGGCGTGGCCATTGGCGGGGCGTTCTTCGGCGAATCTATGTTCTCTCGCGCCACAGGCGGCAGCAAAATGGCGCTGGCCTACTTGATCCACCGCCTGCGCGCGGGCGGATTTGCGCTGTTTGATACGCAGTATCTTACCCCGCATTTGGCCAGTTTAGGCGCTGAGGAAATTTCCCGTGCAGATTATGAACGCCGCCTTGCGCTGGCCTTAACCCTGCGCGCCACGTTCAACCCACAGGGTTACTGCCCCGCGCCCTCATCGGTGGTGGCCTCACCCTCGGCAGGTTGACCTTCGCCGTCTTCGGGCAGCGGCTCTACATCGGGCAAATCCAACTGCGGCACATCGCAGCGCATCACCCAAACGTCATAGCGCGGATGATCTAGCGCCGACAGCGCAGGGCTGGACGAGATCATCCATCCTGCAAAAACAGGCTCAGACACTGCCGTGTCTGAAATGGTCAAATGCGCCTCGGCTTCGGCTGTTTGGTTGCTGGCAGGGTAGCGGCATTCGTTCAACTGCACCGTCAGCTTTCCAACGCTCACGCGTTGACCAACGGGCAAGTTGGTATCGGTCAACTGGCCTGTCAACTTGTCCAAAATGCGCAGCTCGGCCCCTTTCGCCAGCGCCATTTCTGCCGCCATAGCAGGGGCGGCAAGGGTCAAAACAAACAGGGCTAAAAGCGCGCGCATCCCTATTCATCCCCGCCCGAGACGAATTTCATCAGCAAATTGATCAAGCTGACCGAACTTTGGGTGTCTTCAATCTGCTCGCCTGCGGCCAAAATCTCTTCTGCACCGCCAGGCACCAATTCGATAAAATTACCACCTAGCAACCCTTCGGAGGAAATCAAAATCGCCGTGTCGGTGGGCAGCTGCACTGCTGTGTCCAACGTCACCACCACATCGGCGAAATAGGTTTGCGGGTTCAGCGCCATATCGCTGATCGCGCCAACCTTCACTCCCGCAAGACGCACATCCGTGCCCACGGTGATGCCATTTGCACTGCGAAACGATGCGGTCAAATCATAGGTGCCAGCCGCACTGCCCACCTGGCCCACGCCCGCATAAGCCAAAAAGCCCAGCGCCAGCGCCACTATACCAAAGCCTGCCAGAACCTCTGCGCGATTTTCCGCCATTATTCGGGCTCTCCCCTTACTTCGGCTCGCCTCACTTCGGTTCCCACGCTTCATAATCGCGTTTCGGTGCAGGGCTACCAGAACGGATCGACCCCGCGGGCGCATAGGCCGCTGCCGTGCCCGTCAGATTGGCCTGATGCGGCGCTTCCCATGGTTTGTGCTTCAAAGGCTTTTCCGTTGGCGGATGCGGCCATGTGTGGTGCAGCCAGCCGTGCCAATCTGGGGATACGCGCGATGCCTCGGCCTCGCCATTGTAAATCACCCAGCGGCGCACGCCGCCTTTGTTTTGGTAATAGATATTGCCCTGCTCATCCTCGCCCACACGGGTTCCCTTGCGCCATGTGTAAAACTGCGTGCCAAGGGTTTGGCCGTTCCACCACGTCAGCAATCGCAAAAGAAATTTCATTGGGGGGACCTCCATCTGGTGCGCCTGATATGGCGGAAATCGCGGCGCAGGTCTAGGGGGTGCGGGCGACTTGCGCGCCTTCGCCCAAATACGCCGTCAGTTCAATTTCGATCAAATGGCGCGGATCAATCAGCAGGGCTTCGATCATCATCGCGGCAGGCGGGTTTGCGCCGAACACCTCGCGCAATATCGGCCAGCAGCGTTCAAAATCGGCGGCGTGTTTTAAAACATAGGTCACGCGGACGGCATGTTCAAACCCTGCCCCCGCGCGTTTTAGCGCGGCCTCGATAATCGCCAGCGCCAACTTGCACTGATCCTCAACGCTTGCGGGAATGTCCCCCGTGGCATGATCTGTGCCCGTTGTGCCCGAAACATGCACCCAGCCCCCCGCCACCACGGCGCGGGCGTATCCGATGCGGTCTTCCCATGTTGATCCCGTTTTGATGCGGGTGATCATCGCAGGCGCCCTGTCTTAGCTTGCCGCTGCGGGTTCTTTTTTCTTTTTACCCTCGGCATGCACCAGCAGGGGCGGCACGGCATTTTTGACCGATTCCTCGTTCACAACCACCTCTTCGACATCCGTCATCCCAGGCAGTTCGAACATGGAATCCAAAAGGATATCTTCCATGATCGACCGCAGCCCGCGCGCGCCTGTTTTGCGTTTGATCGCGCGCTTGGCAATGGCCGACAGGGCATCGGTGGTAAAGGTCAGCTTGGTGCCTTCAATATCGAACAGGCGCTGATATTGCTTGACCAAAGCGTTTTTCGGTTCGGTCAAAATGGTAATCAACGCCGCCTCGTCCAGATCGGTCAGGGTGGCAATCACGGGCAAACGGCCCACAAATTCGGGGATCAGGCCGAATTTCAGCAAATCTTCGGGTTCTAACTCGCCAAACAATTCCCCCACACCGCGCGCATCGGGGTCTTTCACATCGGCACCAAAGCCGATCGCGCTGCCCTTGCCGCGCTGCGCGATGATCTTTTCAAGCCCCGCAAAGGCCCCGCCGCAGATGAACAGAATATTGGTGG
>CAXNJD010000139.1:0-4907 GCA_964202545.1 Cypionkella sp. | reverse complement strand
GGCCGCTGGGGTGATGGTGGCGGCCTATACCACCTATGACGCGTGGGGCATTCGCGCCACGGCAGACCCGTTCACCTTTCTGGCGTGGTTTTTCTTTTTGGACGGCATCATCATGCCGTTCGCCACGGCAAACCGCATCCGCGCCTTGCCGCGCGCCGATTGGCCCGCGCTTGCAAAGCTGGGTTTTGGCGGGGCGATTATTGCCGTTTTCAGTTTTGGCACGGTCATGCTTGCGACAAGGCTGGACAAAGTGGGCGAGGCGGCCGTGCTGCGCGAAACATCAACAGTATTTGCCGCGCTGATTGGGGTGGCGATTTTGGGCGAGAAAGTTGGGCTTGCCCGTGCGGGCCTTATGGCATTGATTGCGCTTGGCGCCGTAGTGATGGAATTTGGAGGCTGAAATGAATAAACGAGAGCTGAACCCCTTGGTCAAAATGGCTTTCGAACTTGGCCCACTGATTGCGTTTTTCATCGCTTTTGGGCGGATGAAGGACAATACTTATACCTTCTTTGGCACTGAGTATTCTGGATTTATCACAGTTACGGCTGCGTTTATCGTGGTGATGCTGGTGACAACGGCCATTTTATGGGCGTTGACGGGCACGCTGTCAAAAATGCAAGTCCTGTCGCTGGTGCTGGTGGTCATCATGGGGGGGCTTACGGTTTATTTGAATGATGAGACGTTCATCAAAATGAAGCCCACGCTGCTGTTTGGCTTTTTTGGTGTGGTATTGGGTGTGGGCCTGCTGCGCGGGCGGTCATTTTTACGCGATGTAATGGATGCGGCCCTGCCACTGCAGCCAAAGGGTTGGATGATTCTTACGCGCAGGCTGGCGTTGTTCTTTATATCGCTGGCGGTGGCAAACGAGTTAATTTGGCGATTTGGGTCTACCGAAGCATGGGTATTTTTCAAAACCTTTGGCGATACCTTGGCACTGCTTGCGTTCTTTGCCAGCCAATATCCTTTGCTGGCAAAATACAGCACCGAAGAGGCTGACCAGCCAAAGCCCTAAGTTGCGTATCGCCAAGGCGAAAGCGCGCTCCACATTTGAGTTTGGGCGGCGGGGATGGCGGTGGCAAGCGCGTTCAGATCGAGGCTGCCGTTTAAAATCGCCCGATATAGGCCAAAAATGCCTGGGCGGATGTAGGGCGACCAATGGCAGATGCGGGCGGGTGGGCTTGGCAGGGCAAAGCCAAATTCGGCCAGCGCAATCAGGCTGCGCGGCGCATCCAGTTGCAAGTTGATCCAATTGGGCAGGCTGCACCCCAGACCTTGCCCGATAGCTGTATCGCGGCCCAAGGCCACGCCCCATTCGTAGACTGCGTCAAACAGATCATTTTCGCGGGTGGTGACATTTACGATTTGCGCGCTTTGCCCTGCTGGTGTGCGCATGGCGCGCAGGGCGGGCTGGCGCGTTTCGGCTGCGGCCAGCAAAATCAAGCGGCCCATATGCCCTGCTTTTGCGTAGTGAAGGCTGGCAAGGGCCGCCCGCGCACCAAGGGAATGGCCAATGATATCAAGGCGGCGGCGTGGGTCTATCTCGGCAATCGCCGCAGCAAGTTGCGCCAGCGCTGCGCCTGCCTGTTCGGCCCTGCGGTTGACTTGGCCCAAAGTGCCGCGCGCAGGCCAGCCAAACCCAATGGCCAGCCCCGCCGCTCCGCCCAGCCCCAAATGACGCGGCCAAGAGACAAGGGTTTTATCGCGGCGTTTAGCGAGTTCGGCCTTTGGTTCCAGCGCAAAAATATGCCCAAAGGGGCAATGCTGCCCAGCGTCGGGTGCAAAGCGAAACCCATGCACCATGGCCACAATAGGTGCAGTTGGCGAAAGACGGGCAATCCGAAGTGCCAGTTCGCTGTGATCCACAGCCAGTAGCCCATCTTTGCCCATGCGCACAGTAAAGGGCGGCTCTGGAAGATGGGCAAGGCTATGTGGCATTTGCGCCCTCGTTGTTTGCAATGCTAATTTAATGCTGCGTTGCAACATTGGCGTGACGGGCGGGTGACGGAATTGTAAATTCACAACGCCTTGTGGGTGGTTGACCAAGTAGGCCCCAAGGGTTATGCAGCATGAGTGGCGCTTTGTTACCAGATTGCGGGCCACGTTAAACATTCCGCTAAAAGGGTTAGGGCAGTTGCCCCGAAGCCCTTTGGTTTCGGGGTTTTTTATTTGGTCTAGGGGGCCGACATGTCGAACGATTGGAAAACGCGCACGCAGCTTGTGCATCAGGGCAGCCGCCGCAGCCAATATGGCGAGATGGCTGAAGCGATTTTCCTAACCCAAGGCTTTGTCTACCCCGATGCCGAAACTGCCGAGGCACGTTTTGTCGCCGCTGGTGAAGACGAGTTTGTCTATGCGCGCTATGGAAACCCCACGACCCGCATGTTCGAAGAACGGATCGCTGCATTAGAGGGCTGCGAAGATGCCTTCGCCACTGCCAGCGGCATGGCGGCGGTGTCTGGCGTGCTTATGGCGATGCTGCGTGCAGGCGATCATGTGGTGTCTTCGCGTGCGCTGTTTGGATCGTGCCATTATGTGCTGGACGAAGTACTGCGCCGCTATGGTGTCGAAGTCACCTTTGTGGATGGCGCGAATTTGGATGAATGGCGCAGCGCAGTGCGGGCGGGCACCAAAGCGGTGTTTTTCGAATCTATGTCCAACCCCACGCTGGAATTGGTTGATATTCGAAGCGTCTCGGCGATTGCTCTTGCCGTTGGGGCGATTGTAATTGTAGACAACGTTTTTGCCACGCCAATTTTCAGCCGCGCGGTCGATCAAGGCGCGGATGTGGTGGTTTATTCTACTACCAAACATATTGACGGGCAGGGCCGTGCGCTGGGCGGGGTTATTTGCGGAACGCGCGAGTTTATTCGCAAAACTGTCGAGCCGTACATGAAACACACGGGCGGCGCGATGAGCCCGTTTACGTCGTGGATTATGCTAAACGGCATGGTCACACTCGATTTGCGGTGCCGCGCCATGGCCGCCAGCGCCGAAACTATCGCCCGCGCGCTGGAAGGTGATTCGCGGATAAACTTCGTACGCTTTCCCACTTTGCCCAGCCATCCGCAGCACACGCTGGCGATGGAGCAGATGGGCGGAGCAGGTGGCACGTTGGTGACGTTTGATCTGAAGGGCGGAAAAGAAGCTGCTTTTGCGTTCTGTAACGCATTGCAGATCATCAAGATTTCCAACAATCTGGGCGATGCAAAATCGATTGCGACCCACCCCGCCACTACCACCCATTCCCGCCTGACGCCTGAACAAAAGGATGTCCTCGGAATCACCTTAGGGTTGATTCGTTTGTCGGTTGGTTTAGAAGATACAGAAGATCTTATCAGCGACCTGTCTCGTGGGCTTGCTGCGATTTCTGTCTGAAACCTTGTCGCTTTGTTGTGATCTGATCGGGATATTTCTGCGTATACTTTGCACATCGGGTGAAAGTCTCGCCTCAAAGTTTAAATGATGGCTTGCAACCTTAGGCTGTATTGGGAGATTGGTCGTGAATATTCATTTCTCGGATGCGGGGCTGGCGCCCAGTTCAGACGAAGCTGCTGCTGCGTTGGCCGTCTTGCGCACATGGGCTGCGCGGGCGTCTGAGGCAGAAATCGCGGCGCTGGATCACGGCGCACTTGCTTTGATCGGCAGCGGCTACCCCGTTTTGTCACGCGATTATCCAGCTGATTTTGTGGTGGCAAATGACTATAAGGACAGCCTTCCAGATTTGCAAAATGGCCCGTCCAGCCTGATCCGTGGCGCAAAGCAACTGATCCAGCATGTTGGGATTTCCAATTTCCGCCTGCCGTTGCGATACAAGACCAAGATTGGCGCGCCAGTGCTGCTGGAAACGTCTGTCACGGGAACTGTTAGCCTTGAGGCCGAGAAGAAGGGCATCAACATGTCCCGCATCATGCGGTCTTTTTATGCTCATGCCGATGCGGAGTTTTCCTTTGGCGTGATCGAGGCTGCGCTGGATGATTATATGCGCGATTTGGGCAGTTTTGATGCGCGGATTCAAATGCGCTTGTCCTATCCGTTGCAGGTTCCCAGCTTGCGCTCAGGTCTGCAAGGCTGGCAGTATTACGATATTGCGCTGGAACTTGTCGAAGTGGCAGGCGTGCGTAAACGCTTGATGCATTTGGATTTTGTTTACTCCAGCACCTGCCCATGTTCGCTGGAATTGTCCGAACATGCGCGGATGACGCGAGGGCAATTGGCTACGCCGCACAGCCAGCGGTCTGTGGCGCGGATTTCGGTGGAAATGGCGGCGGGTGCGGTTTTGTGGTTTGAAGACCTGATCGAAATTGCCCGCGCGGCCGTGCCGACCGAGACGCAGGTGATGGTCAAGCGCGAGGATGAGCAGGCCTTTGCCGAACTGAACGCGGCCAACCCGATATTCGTAGAAGACGCCGTGCGCAGCTTCTGCGCGGCGCTGCAAGCTGATGATCGCATTGGAGATTTTCGGATTGTTGCCAGCCATCAAGAAAGCCTGCACAGCCATGATGCGGTGTCGGTTTTAACGCAAGGGGCGACCTTTGCGCAGACATCATTGGACCCGCGTTTGTTCGCAAGCCTGTATCACGTGGGTTAAGAGCTTGCACGAAATAAGGTGGCGCGCAGGGTGATCTGCGCGCCGTTTTGTGTAATTTTCGCGTATTGCATGCGTATTGCATCCTTCCCTACATGTGCCAGACACCTACAAAGCACCCATCAGACATTAGGGCCAGCAGGCGACCTGAACGGTCATGCCCATTGCTGCCGCATTCAGCGCGTCTGGTGACAGTGCTGCCGCCGCTGCATCGCTGGGGCTAACTGCCACATTGGCCTGTGCCAGCAGCGGCGCAAGGCTTGCCATATCGCGGGCAAGGGATATGCCCTGCGGCAAGGTTTTGCCGCCAATTTCTGTGCC
>CAXNJD010000138.1:0-4908 GCA_964202545.1 Cypionkella sp. | reverse complement strand
AAGCGCGCTCAGTTGCCATTCGGCGGCGATGTGGCGGGCTTGCGGCCAAATTTGTGGCTGTTTGGATTGCGGCAAAATCACGATCGGCACATGATCGTGATCGGAAACGCTGTGATGATCATGCATCGGCGGCAAATCAGGGCTATTGTGCTGCGTTTGATGCAACACGCTGTGATTTGCTTGCGCAATAAATGCAGCGGGGCCATGTTTCAAAGCGTCTACAAAATGCGCAATGCTGATCACCAGCGCCAGAAAAATTACCAGCCCGTTCCAAATCCGCACTTTATGCAAAGGTCTTACCATTAGGCCGCCAGCCCCGCCAGATCGTCATTTTTCTTTTTCGACATGTCGCATATAATGGCGTCACAAGGCGAGTTCAACCTATCATGGCGGCGCTTACCAAAAGCCCGACCAGCACGCGCGGCCTTCGACGGTTGCCAAGTTGGCCAGCGGGCTGTTAACACCCACATCATGCTGCGCGCAGCATGGTCTTAGCGCCATAGGATCAAAAGATGACCCCCATGATACCCGCCGCCCTGCAAAACAGTACATTTCGCCGACTTTTTTGCGCGCAGTTGATTGCCCTTACAGGCACAGGGTTGGCCACAGTTGCCTTGGGTTTGCTGGCATTGCAATTGGCGGGGGACAGGGCTGGCGTTGTTTTGGGCACCGCTCTTGCGATTAAGATGATCACTTACGTCTTTTTGTCGCCCCTCGTCGCAGCTATAGCTGAACGACTTCCGCGCCGCAGTTTTCTGATTGGTCTGGACCTTATCCGCGCTGCGGTCGTGCTATGTATGCCTTTTGTTGATCAGCTTTGGCAAATATATGTGCTGATCTTTTTATTGCAGGCCGCTTCGGCGGGATTTACGCCTGCTTTTCAGGCAGTTATTCCAGATGTTTTGCAAAATGACCGCTCTTACACATCTGCCTTGTCGTTGATGCGTATTGCCGAGGATGCAGAACAAATCATCTCGCCGCTGCTGGCGGTTCTTCTGCTTGGCTTTGTTGGTTTTCCTGACCTGTTTATTGGAACGGCGATAGGGTTTGCTTGCTCGGCATGGCTGATAGCCCTTACGCCAATTGCAGCCAAATCACGCCCGAATGACGCAAACTTTTGGGGCCGCGCAAAGATAGGCATACGGATCTATTCCCGCACGCCGCGCCTGCGCGGGCTTTTGGCATTAGAGGCAGCCGTTGCCGCAGCGGGCGCGATGGTTTTTGTGAACACGGCCAGTCTGGCCGCGCAGTTTGCGCCGCAAGATACTGGCCGCGCCATCGCTTTGGCTATGGGTGCATTTGGGGCGGGTTCAATTACCGCAGCGGCCTTGACCCCAAGCTTGCGACGTTTTGCAGACCGCGGGGTTATGATCATTGGTGCGGCAATCATGACCTTGGGTTTGATCTGTCTGCCTTGGATGACCGCACAGTTGTGGTCGGTGATGCTGATTTGGGGCGTGCTGGGCGCTGGGTTTTCTTTGAACCAAACGCCCATTGGCCGCGTGCTAACACGGTCCTGTGCCGAAGATGACCGCACTGCGACCTTTGCCGCGCAATTTGCTTTGTCGCACTTGTTTTGGCTGTTCACCTATCCTTTGGCTGGGCTGCTTGGCGCTGCGGTGGGGTTGCAGATTGCGGCACTGATTTTGGCGGGTATTGCCCTTGTTGGACTTATCGCCGGAGCGCTGCTTTGGCCTGCGCAAGACGTTGCGATCCTTGCACATGACCACGCCAATTTGCCGCCCGATCACCCGCATCTTGCCCAACACATCGCGCCAGCCATTCACGGTCATGTCTTTGTGATTGACCCGTTGCACACGCGTTGGCCGAATGTGGCGGGGCGGAATTGATCGCCCTGTTTGGCCTGTTTGGCGCGGCGTTGATTGCCGCAACCTTGATTCCTGCGCAATCCGAAGCGGTGCTTGTGGCACTGCTGCTGGCGGGCACATATCCCGTTTGGTTGCTGCTGGCGGTGGCCAGTGCGGGCAATGTGATGGGCGCAATCATCAACTGGGCGGTTGGCCGATATGCCGCCAGCTTTTCGCAGAGGCGATGGTTTCCTGCCAGCCCTGCCCACATGGAACGGGCGGCAGGGTGGTATCGCCGATGGGGGTATCTTAGCCTGCTTGGGTCTTGGCTGCCAGTTGTGGGCGACCCGATCACGGTTGCCGCTGGGTTTTTGCGCGAGCCGTTATGGCGCTTTATCCTGATTGTGACATTGGCCAAAGTGGGGCGCTATGTGGCGGTGGCGGCGGTGACATTGCAACTAATTTGAATAGGCTAAATCACCCCTGCCCCGCGCGCGCCATCCCAAATCAGCTTAATCGAAATGGCCAGCAGCGCCCAAGTGACGGCTTGGAAGAATAGCTTTTCAGGCAGCAACCGCACCAACCGCACCCCGCCGTAAACGGACAACGCGGCCACTGGCATCAACATAACCGCCACCTTCAGATTGGCGGGCGAGAACTGGCCCAGCGCAGCATAAGGAACCAGTTTGATCGCGTTTAAATAGGCAAACAACATGGTGCTTGTTCCAGCGAACACCAGCTTTTCCATCCGCAGTGGCAGTGCATAAACCTGAAAAGGCGGCCCACCTGCATGGCTGACAAAACTGGTAAAGCCCGTCAGCGCGCCCCAAAATACCCCGCGCGAGACATCGGCGCTGCGCGCTGCAGGATCCCTTTTGCGCAGCAGCAGGCTCATCGAAAATGCCACACCAATCAGCCCCACCAGCGCGGTTACAGCCCATTCAGGCGTGATGCTGGCTGTAGCCCAACCAAAACCAACACCTAACGTGCCACCCGCTGCCAAAATCGCCAAAACGCGGCGGTTAAAACTGGCGCGATAGGCATAAAGCGCGAAAAAGTCCGACAACACATAAACGGGTAAAAGCAGCCCTGCCGCAGTGATCGGCGATATGGCCAGCGAAAGAACTGGCACGCCCAGCACCCCTACCACAGGCAGGCCGCCCTTACCCACGCCCACAAACGCAGTTGCCAACCCCGCCATCGCCCAGAAAAATACGCTGTCCATCTGCCGACCTTTCAATTCTCAAAATCGTTAGCGCAAACATCCGCCCCCCACCAGCCAAAGCGTAAAATGCGCCCAACCCGACCCTTGCGCGAAGGGGCAATTTGCGCTTAGGAGTTGCGCGAACTTCACGTTAACCTTGGGGGACTATCTATGGCACGGCCCAAAATCGCGCTGATCGGCGCAGGCCAAATCGGCGGCACTCTGGCCCATCTGGCCGCAATCAAAGAACTTGGTGATGTCATCTTGTTTGATATCGCAGAAGGCACTCCACAAGGCAAGGCGCTGGATATCGCGCAATCGGGCCCGTCCGAAGGCTTTGACGCGGTGATGAAGGGCGCAAATTCCTACGCCGATATCGCTGGCGCAGATGTTTGCATTGTCACCGCTGGCGTGCCGCGCAAACCTGGCATGTCGCGCGATGATCTTTTGGAAATCAACCTAAAGGTGATGAAGGCTGTGGGCGAGGGGATTAAGGCCCACGCGCCGAACGCCTTTGTGATCTGCATCACCAACCCGCTGGATGCGATGGTCTGGGCGCTGCGCGAATTTTCGGGCCTGCCGCATCATATGGTCGTTGGCATGGCGGGGGTGCTGGATAGCGCGCGCTTCCGCCATTTCTTGTCGGTTGAATTTGGCGTATCTATGCGCGATGTCACCGCCTTTGTTTTGGGCGGACATGGCGATACAATGGTGCCATCGGTACGCTATTCCACAGTGGGCGGCATCCCGCTGCCCGATCTGGTGGCAATGGGCTGGACAACCCAAGAAAAGCTGGACGCCATCGTTCAGCGCACGCGCGACGGCGGTGCCGAAATCGTCGGCCTGCTGAAAACGGGTTCTGCGTTCTACGCCCCTGCCACCAGCGCCATTGAAATGGCCGAGGCGTTCCTTAAGGATCAAAAGCGCATCCTTCCCTGCGCCGCCTATTGCGATGGCGAGTTTGGGTTGAACGGCATGTATGTAGGCGTACCCACCATCATCGGCGCGGGTGGGATCGAGCGGATTGTGAATATCAAACTGTCCGATGACGAACAGGCGATGTTCACCAAATCGGTCGACGCGGTGAAGGGTCTGCTCGAGGCGTGCAAGGCGATTGATCCGTCGCTGAAGTGATTTTGGCGCTGGCGTAACCGCAGCGGCATAGAACAGACGTGCGTCCCAAACGGGGCGCGCGTTTTGTTTTGCCCCTTCCTTACTCCCCAAATATCCCGCAGGGGGAATCGCTCTGGCCTTGGCCATAGCGATGGGGGGCGCGCAGTCCCCCCTTTTTCGCCCCCCCGCAGCCTGCTATACGAAAGCAATGCATATCTCGCCCTATCACGCGCCCGATTTCTTTAAAGACGCCCTCGCAAAGGGCCGTCACCGCGACATCGTCGGCGGGCGGTGGGAGGAGACGGGCCTGATCCAAATGCAAATCCTGCTGGATCAGGGACTTGATCCGCATCACCACCTTTTGGACATTGGCGCAGGCAGTTTGCGCCTTGGTTGCCGCGCGGTGCCTTATTTGGACGCGGGCAACTATTGGGCGACCGATTTGTCTGCCGATCTGATGCGGGCGGGACATTTGTCCGAACTCAGCGACCCTGCCCGCCTGCCAAGCGACCACCTTATTGAAGATGCAGAGTTTTCATTCAAAGGCGTGCCAGATACCATCTCCCATGCTATCGCCTTTGCCGTGTTCACGCATCTGCCCATGAACCATCTGCGGCGCGCGCTGGTATCCCTGCGCGCCGCCTGCCCTGATTTAGAAAAGCTGATACTGACGGTGTTTGAGGCCCCCGAAACAGCCTATCTTACCCCCTTTCGCCAGCCCGACGGCGTGGTCACTCATGCGGCGCGCGCGCCCTACCATATGCTGCGCGGGGATGTAAAACA
>CAXNJD010000137.1:0-4919 GCA_964202545.1 Cypionkella sp. | reverse complement strand
CGAGATGATCAAATACGCCGCCAATGCCTTTTTGGCGGCCAAAATCACCTTTATCAACGAAATTGCTGCCCTGTGTGAAAGAGTGGGGGCCGATGTGAAAGATGTGGCCAAGGGTCTGGGCATGGACGGGCGCATTGGCAATAAGTTTTTGCACGCAGGCCCAGGTTATGGCGGCAGCTGTTTTCCTAAAGATACCAAAGCCTTGGCGCGCATAGGCCAAGAACATGCCGTGCCGATGCAAATCACCGAAGCGGTGATTAAGGTGAACGAGGAAATCAAGCGGCGCATGCTGGATAAAATTGTCGACCTTTGTGACGGGCAACTTAACGGCAAGACCATCGCCATTTTGGGCGTCACCTTTAAACCCAATACCGATGACATGCGCGAAGCGCCATCGTTGACCATCGTGCCCGCGCTGGTGGGGGCAGGGGCCAAAGTGCGGGTGTGTGATCCGCAGGGCCAACACGAAGGCGAGGCGCTGCTGCCCGGGGTGAAATGGTGTGAAACGCCTTATCAAGCGGCCCAAGGCGCGCAGGCGGTGGTGCTGTTGACGGAATGGAACGAATTTCGCGCGATGGATTTGGGCAAGCTGGCCCGCAAAATGGAAATTCCCCGCATGGCTGATCTGCGCAATGTATATTCGCGGCAAGAGGCGGTGGAGGCGGGGTTTGAGACCTATGTCTCAGTCGGGCGCTAGGGGTTAAAGGATAAAATCGCCCGCCGTCAGCCTGTGCAGACCAGTCAGAAAAATCACCGCCTCTGAACCAGCGTCGGCATCGACATCTATAAACACCAGCGTATAATCGCGCGAGGTTCCCGCAAAATCGTAGAGTCTGTAATAAATGTCGCCTTGCGGCGAGGTGCCATGCGCGCGTGTGCCGTCAAAGGAAAAAGCGTTGTTGCCCGTTAGTTTGCGGCTGGCATCTATGGCGGATAGGTCAATTTTATCTTGCCCCGCAATGAAATCAAATATCACGTCGGTGGTACTGGACTTGGCTGTTATCTCGCGGATCAAGGTGAATTGAAAATGGTCAGCCCCATCACCGCCAAATAAAAAGTCCCGCCCCGCGCCGCCGATCACGCGATCATTGCCTACCCCGCCATAAAGCGCGTCATTGCCGCTATCACCCACCAGATGGTCGGCATCAGCCCCGCCATACAGGCTGTCCATCCCGTCGCCGCCCATCAACCAATCGGCCCCTGCGTCACCAAACAGCGCGTCTCGGTCTGCGCCGCCATCCAGCGTATCATCGCCGTCATTGCCGCGCAGAGTATCGGCGCCCCATTGCCCTGCAATCACATCGCTACCGCCGCCGCCTTCGATCCAATTGCCCGCGCCATCCCCGCTGAAGCGGTCGTTAAAAGCGCTGCCAAGAAACCCCTCAATGTCGGTCAAGATGTCGCCCAAGGCATCGCCCAAATCAATGCCGACATCGCGCAGGTCCAGCCAAACCGCGCTTGTAGCATCGCTGTAACTGGCAAAATCAAACCCTGCGCCGCCGATAAGCGTATCTGCCCCCGCACCGCCAATGAGCGTGTCATTGCCCGCGCCGCCCAAAAGGCTGTCATCGCCGCCGCGGCCTTGTAGTAGATCATCGCCCGCTCCGCCGTCAAAGCTGTTGCGGCTCGCATCTCCCGCTAAAATGTCGGCACTGGACGAACCGATAATCCCTTCGACCGCGTCGAATGTATCGCCAAGTGCATCGCCCGTGGTCAGGCTAGGTGTTTGCAAATCAATCCGCAGCGCGGGGCCAAGGCTGTAACTGGCCCAGTCTATGCCCGCGCCACCGCGCAGCATATCGGCCCCACCGCCGCCGATAAGGGTGTCATTGCCATCCCCGCCCTCTAGTGTGTCTTCGCCAGCCTCGCCGCGCAGCAAATCGCGCCCCGCCCATTAGGTATTCCGCGCCTGCCGCCCCGATCAAAGTATCGTCAAAGGCGCTGCCTAGAATGCCCTCAATTTCGCGAAGGTCATCGCCCAGGGCAAAGCCAGCGTTTTGCGCGGCATTGGTCAGGCTGGCGATCAGCCCAGCCGTGGCGGCGCTGTAATCAGCCCAATCTGTTCCCGCCCCGCCGATCAGCGTATCTGCCCCCGCCCCGCCGATAAGCCGATCAACCCCACCGCCGCCCATTAGGATATTGGCCGCGTTATCGCCCACTAGCGTATCTGCAAAGGCGCTGCCCAAGATACCCTCGACCGAGATATAGGTATCGCCCGCAGCATCACCTGAATTGGCACTAGGATTGGCCAAACTTGCTGCGACCCCCATGCCCGCCCCCGCGTAGGACGCAAGGTCACTGCCCGCCCCGCCGTCTAACACATCAGCGCCGCCTGCGCCCTCTAGCAGATCGTTTCCCGCGAGGCCCAGCAATGTGTCTGCACCCGCCGTTCCACTGACGCTGTCATTGCCGCTGCTGCCTTGGGTGCTTGGGGGCGACCCGACGCCGCCGACATCGCCTGATAGGGGCACGTTGTACACCCACAGTCCTACTTGGCCCGTATTGCCCACCGTGCTGGGCATGGCCAGCAAAGCGGCCTCATTGCCCGCCCCCGCAAGCGGTGTGATTGCGCCAGCGCTGCCCATACGCAGCGCGGCTGTGGCGGGCGTGCCGCCTAGCCCATCCCAGCCACCCTGCACATCGCCCGCCGTCCAAAGAATTGTGTCGTAGCGCAGAACAATATCCATGCCGCCCGCGCCACGATCAAACAGTTGGATTTGAAAGGTGTTGGTCAGATCTGCATTTCGGCGGTAAAACCCAACGCCGGCCCAAGTGATAGTGACCACATCATTCGCGCTGTCGATGTCCACCCAAATTGGCCCGCTCTCAACGCCTTCGCCGTCCAAGCGCGTGTCGATATCTGCCATAAAGGCGGCGATAAAGGGTGTGGTCAGGCTGGCGGGTGCGGCCAAATAGCCGCTGTTTGGCCCTGCGCCAAAGGTGATAAACCCATCAGTCGCGACATACAGCGCCGATGCGGCAAAATTTGCCCCCCCAAAGGCAAAGCCGTTTTCAAATACTGCCGAGGTGTCGATGGCAAATACGTCATAATCGCTGCGATCTAGCAGAATTTCGCCAAATCCGGCTGCGCCGCCAAGCCCTGTTTGGGCCTGACCATTGCCCGAAATTGTACCCATGCCAATACCCACTTACCCAAGCAAAGGATGCGCGGATTGGGTAAATCAGGGCTTAAGATTTCGTGCAGCGGCGTATTTGAAATGCGCAAAAGCGCCGATGATTTGTGGCGCATTTGCCCTCTATTTGCTGTGCATTTGCCCTGCATTTTGCAGCAATTTTCCACGGATTTTTCGCAAAGGCCGCAGCCTTGCCCAAATGCTGCCCCACGCAAAAGCGCGCGGTTTTGCAAGGTGTGCGCATCGGGTTTTGTGAATTATCAAAGGGCTTGGGATGCAGATCACCTACACATCTTCGCTGCTTGCCAATTCAATTGGCTTTGGCGATATTTCTGCCTCGCTTGCCACTGTCACAATGCAAGGCACCTTGCGGCTGATCTTTTCGGCGCGCGATAGCAATTTGGTGTCCTCGGTGAATTTGGGGCCCGCGCCCCCTGCCAGCCCACAAGGTGATGTGGTCTACGCGGCGCAACTTGGCCCAGATTTCGCTTTTCAAAGCACTGCAACCCTGCCGCGTCTGTTCAACATGTCGGCCTATAACACGCCTATGGTTATGAACACGGTGCTGGCCAATGGAACCCCGAATTGGGCGCAACATGTGATGACGCCGCAGGGTTTGACCGTTACCGATCCAAGCGCGGCGCAGGTTTTAGAGTTTTCTGGCGGGGATTGGCTGGCCTTGGCGCAGCGCCTTTCGGCGGGGCTGACGCTATACCAGTTGTCAGACAGTGGTGGCCTGTCTGCGCCGAAACACCTTGCCGATACGCCAAAAACATATTTGGACGGCATCAGCGACACAGCGACGATAGCGCGCGGGGGTGATCAGCTGCTTCTTACCTTGTCGGCACAGGAAAACGGCATTTCAACCCACCGTATTGGCGCAGATGGCGCGGTGGAGTGGGTGGATAGTTACGGCGCCCAAAACGGGATGGCCCTATCGGGGCCATCGATGCTGCAAGTTGTTCAAATCGGCGGGGTAGATTTTGCCGTTGTTGCGGGCACGATTTCGTCTTCGATCACTGTGCTGCGTATCAACAATATGGGCGTCATATTTGAAACGGATCATGTCATAGATACGCGCGATACCCGATTTGCCAATATTGCTGCATTCGATGGCTTTGTTACGCAGGGCCGCTTTTTCTTTGTGGCTGGTGGCACTGATTCTGGGCTGAGTTTGTTTGAACTTTTGCCGGGTGGAAGCCTGTCGCATGTAGAGACTTTTGTGCTGGAAGGCGGCGTTGGCCTGACAGCTGTCACCGCTGTAAAGGCGCAATTTATGGGCAGTCATGTTGCCGTGGTTTTAGTGTATAGCGGGGCGGATCAAATCTTTCGCTATGATCTTGCCTTGGGCAATCTGGGCACGCGCATTGCGGCAAGTGGCGGGGTGGCCACAGGCACGGGCGCGGATGAGCGGCTTCTTGGCAGCGAAGAGGCCGATGTGATCCAAGCGGGGGGCGGCGCGGATTTTTTGCATGATGGAGCAGGGGCAGATACCCTTACAGGCGGAACGGGCGAGGATGTTTTTGTCTTTGCCCGCGATGGCAGCGTGGATCGCATCACCGATTTCCAAGACGGGGTTGATCGGCTGGATGTGTCCAGTTGGGGGCGGATTTATTCGGCACAATCTTTGCTGATTACATCCACCGCGACAGGGGCCGAGATCGCCTTTGGGGACGAGCGGTTGATCATCACCTCGGTCACGGGCGCGCCGCTGGCCGCTTCGGCGTTTGCGGATGCCGATTTTATCTTTTAACTGAACGTGCCTTGCGCCAAAGTGGGGCACAA
>CAXNJD010000136.1:0-4934 GCA_964202545.1 Cypionkella sp. | reverse complement strand
ACCCCCCCCCATTGGCATAGACAGGGCGCGCGGCATTGAGTATCGAAAGATCCATGCCCAGATATGCCTTTCTAATCGAATATAACGGCGCGCCGTTTCATGGCTGGCAGCGCCAATCGGGGGGCCAAGCGGGGAGCCAGCCTTCGGTGCAGGGCGCTTTAGAGGCGGCGTTGGCAAAACTAGATTCATACAGCCCCAGCGTCACAGGCGCGGGGCGCACGGATGCGGGGGTACATGCGAGTGGCCAAGTGGCCCATGCCGATTTGGCGCGGGAATGGGATACATTCCGCCTGACAGCTGCGCTGAACTGGCACCTGTCGCCAGCGCCTGTGGCTGTTTTGCAATCGGCGCTCGTGGCGGATGATTTTCACGCGCGGTTCAGCGCTGTGGAACGGCGCTATCTTTTCCGCGTCCAATCGCGCCGCGCGCCCGTGGTGTTGGACAAAGGCGCGGTGTGGTGCGTGCCGTTTGAATTGGATTTAGCGGCAATGCAGGCAGGGGCTGCACATTTGATTGGCAAGCATGATTTCACCACCTTTCGTTCCAGCATCTGCCAAGCCAAAAGCCCTGTGAAATCGATTGACGAGATCACCATCACCCAAGGCCCCATCACGGGCGGCAGCGAATTTCAATTCCGTCTGCGCGCGCGCAGTTTTCTGCACAATCAGGTGCGATCTATCGTGGGCACGCTGGAACGCGTCGGCGCGGGGGCTTGGCCGCCTGAGCAAGTGGGCGAGGCGCTGCGCGCGGCCAATCGCTCGGCCTGCGGCCCCGTCGCCCCGCCGCAGGGGCTGTATCTGACAGGCGTCGGATACCCGATTGATCCCTTCGCGCCATAGCCCTTGCGCTTTGGCTGCAACAGCCGCAATCTGCCCAAAAGAACGGAGAGAACCTATGGATCTTTTGGCCCCCGCCACCGCCGTGCGTCTGCGCGCCTATGTGCCCTATTCCAATTTTCATGTCGGGGCGGCCATCCGCTCGACCGCTGGGAACCTTCACGTTGGCTGCAATGTGGAAAACGTGGCCTATCCAGAAGGCACGTGCGCCGAAGCGGGGGCGATTGCGGCGATGATTGCGGGCGGAGATACCCGCATTGCCGAGATTTTGGTGATTGCCGACAGCCCTGCGCCCGTGCCGCCCTGCGGCGGGTGCCGCCAAAAGATTGCGGAATTTGCAGACCCTGATGTGAAGGTCACGCTATGCACTACCGATGATGCGCGCCTGACCATGACTGTGGCAGACCTGCTACCAGGCGTGTTTACCGCCGCCCACATGGCCAAGACGGGCAAGCTGTAACATGGATGCCCCGTCCAGTGATGCGAGGGGCATTTTGGTCAAGCTGCGCGATGGGCAGACCCCCACCGCAGCCGAACTGACATGGTTCGCGCGCGGGCTGGCCGACGGCACTGTCACCGATGCGCAAGCGGGCGCTTTTGCAATGGCGGTGGTGCAGCGTGGGCTAACCGAGGAGGGGCGCGTGGCGCTGACGCTGGCCATGCGCGATAGCGGTCATGTGCTGGCATGGAAGGCGGGCGGGCGGCCGATTGTGGACAAGCATTCCACGGGCGGCATTGGCGATTGCACCTCGCTGCTGCTGGCCCCCGCACTTGCTGCCTGCGGGGCTGGCGTGCCGATGATTTCGGGGCGCGGATTGGGCCACACAGGCGGCACGCTGGATAAGTTAGATTCCATCCCCAGTTTTCGCACGGGCCTGTCTGAGGTGGCGTTGCGCGCGCAGATCGAACAAATCGGCTGCGCGATCGTTTCGGCCAGCGCCGAAATTGCCCCCGCTGACCGCCGCCTTTACGCCGTGCGCGATGTGACGGGCACCGTGGAATCGATTGATTTGATTACCGCGTCGATCCTATCGAAAAAGCTTGCGGCTGGGCTGCCCGCGCTGGTGCTGGATGTAAAGGTTGGATCGGGCGCGTTTATGAAAACGCTAGACGATGCCCGCGCTTTGGCCCGCGCGCTGGTTACGACTGCCAATGGGGCAGGGTGCAAAACTTCGGCCTTGATCACCGATATGTCGCAGCCCCTTGCCGATGCTGCGGGCAATGCGCTGGAGGTGATGGTGGTGATGGAAACCCTGACGGGAAGCCATGTGAACACGCGCCTGTGGGATGCAACCTGCGCGCTGGGCGGCGAGGCGTTGTTTTTGGCAGGGCTTGCGCCTGATGCCAAAAATGGTGCGGGCCAAATCCGCGAGGCGCTGGAAGATGGATCGGCGGCGGAAGTTTTTGGCCAAATGGTTGCCGCCCAAGGCGGGCCTTTGGATTTTGTGGATCGCTGGGCAGACCGCCTGCCCGCATCGACTGTGATCCGCGCGATTACCGCAGATACGGCGGGCTTTGTCACGGCAATTGACGGCCATGCGCTTGGCCTTGCCGTAGTTGCTATGGGCGGGGGCCGTCAGCGCGAGGGGGATCGTATTAATCCAGCCGTGGGCCTGTCTGCCCTTGCCCCTATTGGCACCGATTTGGCGCGGGGCGAGTTGATTTGTGTGGTTCACGCCGCGACGGAAGCTGCCGCCGACCGCGCCGAAGCTGCCGTGCGCCGCGCCTATGTTTTGGGCGATGCATCGCCCAAATCCGCGCCAAAACTGATCCAAGAAAGGATTGCGTAAGTGCCGCGCGCCTTTTTGATTGTGATGGATTCTGTGGGCATTGGCGGCGCGCTGGATGCTGCTGATTTTGGCAGTGCGGCTGGCACGGATGCGGGCGCGAACACGCTGGGCCATATCGCGCAGGCAGCCGCGCAGGGCCGTGCCAATATTGGCCGTTCTGGCCCGCTGTCTATGCCGCATTTAGATGGGCTGGGGTTGGGCGCGGCGGTCAAACTCGCCAGCGGCATGGACGCGCCAAACCTGAATGCCCGCCCTGCGCGCGGGCGCTGGGGAGCTGGTAACGAGGTGTCGCGCGGCAAGGACACGCCTTCGGGGCATTGGGAACTGGCGGGCGTGCCCGTGCCCTGGGATTGGACATATTTCCCCGATCAAACCCCTGCCTTTGACGATGATCTGGTGGCCCTTGTTTGCCGCCTTGCTGGCACGGATGGAATTTTGGGCAATTGTCACGCCTCTGGCGTGCCGATTATCACGGCGCATGGGGCCGAGCATCTGCGCACGGGCTGGCCGATTTGCTATACCTCGGCTGATTCGGTGTTTCAGATCGCCGCGCATGAAGGGGCCTTTGGGTTGAATCGCCTGCTAAAGCTGTGCGCGGATTTGGCCCCGCATTTGCATGCGCGAAAAGTGGGCCGTGTTATTGCGCGCCCGTTTGTGGGCGAGGTGGGCAATTTTCATCGCACGTCCAATCGGCGCGATTATGCGATTGCGCCGCCTGAGGCCACCTTGCTGGATTGGGTCCAAGATGCGGGGCATTCTACCGATGCTATCGGCAAAATTGGCGATGTATTCTCGATGCGGGGGATTGACCTGCTGCATAAGGCCACGTCTGACGCGGGGCTGTTTGACCATTTGGATGCCTTGGCCGATACCGCCGAAGATGGCGCGCTGATTTTTGCCAATTTTGTTGAATTTGACAGCCTGTATGGCCACCCGCGCGATGTGGCGGGATACGCGCGCGCGCTGGAATGGTTTGACGCGCGAGTGGGGGCATTTTTGCCGCGCCTGCGGGCGGGAGATATTGCCATTTTTACGGCCGATCACGGCAATGATCCGACATGGCACGGCACCGAACACACGCGCGAAAGAGTTCCCGTTTTGGTGTTCGGCAGGGGGACTGGCGAAATTGGCCAGTGCGCCTTTGTGGATGTGGCCGCCAGCATCGCCGCGCATTTGGGCTTGCGCAAGCAGGGCGGTGGGCGCAGTTTTTTGTGACTTTGTCTGCGGGTGAGGCGTGAGGTTGCTAAAACTATGCTTTAGCAACTGGGGGGCTAGCCCCCCAGCGCGCGAAGGGCGCGCTCCCCCCCAGGATATTTCCACCGATATGAAAGCATCAAGATGCCGCGCAAAATGACGCAGCGGTGCTTGACGCGGGCGGGCTTGCGCAGGATACCGAAGGGGCAATTTTCGAAAGGCTGGCCATGCGTGAACATTTGACTGTCGTATCGCACCCTTTGGTGCTGCATAAACTGAGCCTGATGCGCGATAAGACCACCTCGACCGCCAGTTTTCGTCAGCTTTTGCGCGAGATCAGCCTGCTGCTTGCCTATGAGGTGACGCGCGAGTTGCCGATGACCACAATGCGCATTGACACGCCCCTAGAGCCAATGAAGGCCCCTGCGATTGAAGGAAAGAAGCTTGCGCTGATTTCCATTTTGCGTGCGGGCAATGGGTTGCTGGACGGGATTTTGGAGCTGATCCCCGCCGCGCGCGTGGGGTTTGTGGGCCTGTACCGCGACCCTGAAACGCTGCAACCCGTGCAGTATTATTGCAAGCTGCCCGATCAGTTGGACGAGCGGTTGTCGATTGTGGTCGATCCGATGCTGGCCACAGGCAACTCATCGGTGGCGGCGATTGACTTGCTGAAAAAGGCAGGGGCCAAGAATATACGCTTTTTGTGCCTTTTGGCTGCGCCAGAGGGTGTAGAGCGGATGCGCCTTGCCCATCCAGATGTGCCAATTGTTACGGCGTCACTGGATAGCCATTTGAATTCGCACGGATATATCGTTCCAGGTCTAGGGGATGCGGGCGATCGGATGTTTGGCACTAAATAGAGTGTTTGGCATCAATTAAGGCCAAATTAAGGCAATCTGCTTGCGAACGGGTTTGGTTTCGCACATGGTATTCCAAATGCTGCTTGTGGGGGAAAACATGCGGGTGATTCTATCTGGCGCTGTGATTTTGGCCAGTCTTTCCATCATGGCGTTTCCGCCCGTGTTTGCCCAATCGGTTGCAGGTGTGGGCGGCCCCGCCGAAGCGCCGCCCGCAGGGTTTTCTGGCCAGCAATATGTGGATAGTCGCGGCTGCG
>CAXNJD010000135.1:0-4935 GCA_964202545.1 Cypionkella sp. | reverse complement strand
AGATCCTTGACCAACCATTCGGCGGCCCGGGTACAATCGCCCGCATAGGCGGGATCGGTGGAAATTGATGGGATGCGCAAAAGATCCAGCAAGCGATCCAAGGCGCTGGGCAAGGCGCTATCGATTTGGGCAAGAACTGGGGCAAGCGGGGCTGTATCGGGCATGGTTATCCTGCCAAAATTTGGGTTAAATTGGTGCGGCAAGTTAGTGCCGCAAGCGAAATCACCCCTAGGACTTTGGCACAGGTTTTGCTAAAGGCGGGGCAACATACAATCGTTAATTTGAGGGTTGCTAAAATGCAAGCAAAGCACATTACCACTTTGGGTTTAACCACCTTCGTCGCGGCCGCGATGTTGGCCGCGCCAACCCGCGCCGAAGTGGCCACCGAAACTGCGACATTGGGCGATTACAACGTTACCATCTATGTCCAGCCGTTCCTAACCGAAGAAGATATTGGCATTTTACGTTTGGTGCTGACCTCTCAGGACGCGCTTGCGCTGTTCGTGCCTCAGGCGAACGGCTTTGCCGCTATGGCCGCCAGCCCTGATGATGGTTTTATAAAAGACGGCGTTCCATCTGCGTCGGTTGTAGCGCTAGGCGGGTTGCCCGATTCCGCCACTGCGGCGGCAAACGCTGTAGAAGGCTGCCAAAAGGCCAAGCAGGGCGCGGCCGATTGTGTTGTGATTCTTGAAATCGCACCAAAGTAGGCTTGCATTCGTGGATTGATTGCCTTTCATCGCTGCGCAACCATAGGCGAAAACCCGCCATTTTTTTCGGCTTTTCGCCTTCAAATTCAACCTTTGCCGCGAAAATCACTTGATTGTGACAAAGTTTTCCACAACAACAAAGTCATTCGATCATTTTTCGCAGAACCCGACCTAGACACCTAATTTCGTTTGGATTTCCCTGATGCTTGGCCGTTTTGCCGCACCGCCCACGCAGACGTCTGTCGACCTGAAAGGGTTTGACGATTTTGAAGTTAGTCTTGGTGATGCCATGCGCGGCGAACGCGCGACATTGGGCAAATCTTTGCAGGATATTGAGCGGGATCTGCGCATAAAATCTGCTTATTTGGCGGCGATTGAAAACGGCAATCTGGCTGCTTTCGAAGCGCCGAGTTTCATTGCAGGTTACGTGCGGTCTTACGCGCGATATTTGGGGATGAACTCCGAAGATAGTTTTGCGCAGTTTTGTCGTGAGACGGGCTTTGTGCCTGCACATGGCCTGTCGGCCGCAGCATCCTCTGCCGCGGTGGTAGCTGTGCGTGCCAAAAGTGCGGCAACGGGTGGTACGGTGTTCAATCCTGGCGCTCTGGGGCAGCCTCAATCGGGATTTGGGTGGTTAGAACCGGGGGCTCTGGGCCAAATGGCAGTGCTTTTGGCGGTGATTGGCGGGCTTGCATATGGCGGTTGGTCTTTGCTGCGCGAGGTGCAAATGGTGCAGCTTGCGCCTATTGACCAAGCCCCGATGATTGTTGCCGATGCGCCTGCAGTTTTGGGCGCAGCGCCCAGCGATACTGCACAGTCACTTGATCCTGTTGCGCAGGCAGGTACTGCGCTCGCTGCCCCGCAATTGCCGCGCAGCAGCGACGAAATAGCGTCCCGCATCGCACAGCCCGAAGCCTTGGATGTGCCCATTCTAATCTCCCGTGATGGCCCGATTTCGGCCATCGACCCGCGTGACACCAGTATTGGGAGCACAGAAGTTGCGGCCGAGCAGGTTCAGGTCGTCGCGGCGCCTGAATTGGTCGAAGTTTTGGCAGTGCGCCCCAGCTGGATCAGCGTGACCGCTGCCGATGGCACGGTTTTGTTTGAAAAAATTCTTGATGCTGGCGAGCGGTATGCCGTGCCTGCGCTTGCGGTTGCCCCGCGCTTAAAGGCGGGCAATTCCAGCGCCGTTTATTTCGTGGTGGCCAGAACAACCTATGGTCCCGCTTCGCGCGGGCCAGAAGTCGTGCGCGACGTCGATCTGTCGCCATCGGGTGTCAAGGCGGCCTTTTCTTTGGCTGATGACAGTTTGGATCGTGACTTGACATCCTTTGTGGCAGAAATCGCTCCCGATCCTGCCGCACTTGTCCCAAGCGCAGACCCCTCTCAATAACGTTCAAGTAGCGCTATGCCCCGTTGCCTTTTGCGCAGCGATGCCTATCCTGTGGCCAAAAGATAGGTAGGCTATGACCCATAATCCCATTCGCCCTTGGCGCAATATTGAACGCCGCGTATCGCGGCAAATCCGTGTCGGCAAGGTGTTGGTGGGCGGGGACGCGCCCATTTCGGTGCAAACCATGACCAACACGCTAACAACCGACGTGGCCGCAACCCTTGAACAAATCCAGCGCTGCGCCATTGCTGGGGCCGATATTGTGCGCGTCTCTACCCCAGACGAGGATAGCACCCGCGCCCTGCGCGAAATTTGTGCCGAAAGCCCTGTGCCCATCGTGGCCGACATTCATTTCCACTATAAACGCGCGATCGAGGCGGCGCAGGCAGGGGCGGCTTGTTTGCGAATCAACCCCGGCAATATTGGCGATGCGCGGCGCGTGGCCGAAGTGGTTAAGGCGGCCAAAGATCACGGTTGTTCTATCCGCATCGGGGTCAATGCGGGCAGCTTGGAAAAGCATCTTTTGGACAAATATGGCGAGCCTTGCCCCGATGCGATGGTGGAATCGGGTCTTGATCATATCAAACTGCTGCAAGACAATGATTTTCACGAATACAAAATTTCCGTCAAAGCATCCGATGTGTTCATGGCCGCGGCTGCCTATCAGCAACTGGCAGGGGCCACAGATGCGCCTATTCATTTAGGTATTACCGAGGCGGGGGGCCTGACATCGGGCACGGTGAAATCATCTGTTGGCCTTGGCATGCTTCTTTGGGGCGGCATTGGCGATACGATCCGCGTGTCCTTGTCTGCCGACCCTGTCGAAGAGGTCAAGGTTGGCTTTGAAATCCTGAAATCGTTGGGCCTGCGCCATAGGGGCGTGACGATTATTTCATGCCCGTCTTGCGCGCGTCAGGGTTTTGACGTGATCAAAACAGTTTCCGCACTGGAAGACCGCCTTGCGCACATCACCACATCCATGAGCCTGTCGATCATCGGATGCGTTGTAAACGGGCCGGGCGAGGCGCTGATGACAGACATTGGTTTTACCGGCGGCGGCGCGGGCAAAGGCATGATCTATATGGCGGGCAAGCAAAGCCATACGCAGGGCAACGAAGGCATGATCGAGCATATCGTTGAATTGGTCGAAGCAAAGGCGGCTGAATTGGAAAAGCTTGAGGCGGAAAAAGAGGCGGCTCAATAATCAGCCGCGCCCAAACCTACCCGCGTTCTGCCGCTACAACCTCTTCCATCGCCTCTAGCGGCAGATATCCGCGCAGCATCTGACCGCCCACGATAAAGGTTGGCGTGCCGCTGATGCGCAGCGCATCGCCCAGCGCGTGGTTGGCGGCAATCACCGCGTCCACTTCGGGCGCAGCCATACGGGCCAGTAAAGGGGCGGCGTCCAGACCGAGCTCGCCCGCCAGCGCCGTCAGTGTCGCCTCATCAGGCTCGCCGCGCAGAGTAATCAGCCCGTCATGCGCGCGCTTATAGGCATCATTGCCGTGCAGTTGCAGCACAGCAATCGCAAAGCGCGCCGAGATAACCGAAGCATCGCCCAAAATCGGAAACTCTTTGACAACAAAGCGAATGTTACCATCTGCCTTGATCAGTTCTTCAATTTCCGTAAAGGCTTTGCGGCAGTATCCGCAGCGGTAATCGGTGAATTCCACGATGGTGATATCGCCGTCAGGGTTGCCCCCCACCCACGATGCGCCATCGCTGAACAGCGCGTCTTTGTGCGTTTGCACCAGCGCCAAATCTTCCGCCCCGGCGGCAGCATCTTGGCGCGATTGAAGCACTTCGATCGCTTCCATGATGACTTCGGGGTTGTCCATCAGATAGGCTTTCACCTCGGCACGAAAGGCGGCACGTTCTGCCTCGCTCATATCTTGCTGGGCCATGGCCGCAATTGGAGTAAGGGTTAGGGCAGCAGCAATTACGGCAGCGGCAAGAATAATCGGGCGCATGGGAAACCTTATGACAATTTCGGCCAGCATAGGGGCAGGGGCGGCAAGATCAACCCTGCCTTTGCACGCAGCGCTGCTGCCCTCGCGGTAATGTGAAGTGGCCAGATTGCGCGCCATGGCCGATTTACAACGCAGGCGCGGGCAGCGATACTGCCCGCATGATCCGCTTTGCACGTTTAATCATTACCCTGTGCGCCGCCCTTTGCGCCTCCCTGTGCGCCGTCCCTGCCACCGCGCAAGAGGGCGCTCTTTCGGCGCTGGCAAAGCTGAATGCCAATGCTTCGGAAATCGCAGCTGCGGGCAATGGGCTGGCGGTGACCTTATCATTAAGCCAGCCAGTGCCATGGCGGGTGCGGGTGCTGAACGCCCCGCCGCGCCTGCTGCTGGATTTTCGAGAAGTGGATTGGTCGAACCTTGCTGATCTGCCTGTCGAGGGCGATGCAATCCTTGGTCTGCGCGCGGGCGTATTTCGCCCAACATGGTCACGCCTGGTCATCGATATGCCGAAGCCCATGGTGGTTGCGCGCAGTGAAATGGCCACGTCAGACGCGGGGGCGCTGGTTGCCGTGACGCTGCGGGCTGCAACGGACGGCGAATTTGCGGCTGCCGCCGCCCTGCCAGAGCCACCTGAATGGGCACTGCCCCGCGCCGCCGATCTGCCCGCCCCGCGCCTGCCCCTTTCGCAGCGCACAGGGCCGCTCATCGTCGTGTTAGACCCTGGCCATGGGGGCCTTGACCCTGGGGCCGAGCAAGGCAGCTTATCCGAGGCAAATCTTATGCTGACCTTCGCGCGCGAGTTAAAAGAGGTGTTACTGCGCACAGGCGAAGTAGAGGTCGTCCTGACCCGTGAACAAGACATCTTTGT
>CAXNJD010000134.1:0-4983 GCA_964202545.1 Cypionkella sp. | reverse complement strand
GCATAGTAATTGTCGATACCGTATTCAGCGCTGCCGTTGTAATTGCCGCCATGGGCAAGGCCCAAGGCATGGCCAACTTCGTGCAGATAGGTTTCAAAGGCATAACTGCTAAACGAACTGCTTTCGTCCAACCAATCGGTGCTGACATTAATGGTGGCTGAAATGATATCGTTGCCGCTGGTCACGCCGCTGGCACATGCGCCGTCTTGATCATCGCCAAAGGTAATTTCGGCGCCGCTGCTGACATAGGTAAAATCAAACCCCAAATAGGCTGACCAAACCTCTAGCGCCGCTGTTGCAAGCGCTTGGCCGTCGGCATTCAGCGCCGTGATGTTGACGCTGATGCTGTTGTCCGTGCCTACGTCAAAAGCAACGGCTTCGGTTTCGCCGAAAAAAGCAACGCCGTGGTTGATCAGTTGCCATGCAATTTCGTCTACAGTGAATTCGGGCAAGCTGCCCGCTACAACTGGCGTGGCCGACAACAAATAAGTGCCGATGCCCGTCGAATATGCATCCACCTGCAAATAATACCTGCCCGAATATGTTGCCGTAAATGACAACGCCGAATCCTGCCAATGGTTACCCCAGTACGAATCGTCGCCATCATCGTTAAAGGTAATCTGCGTGCCAGAGGCGTTCATAAGGCGCAAATAAGGGTCATCCAGATATGTCCCGCCAAACCCCAGCAGGCGAAAATCATATCGTTCCCCAGCCACCAAATCGATGGCAAACCAGTCTTCATCGATGTCGCTAGAAATGACACCTGTGGCCGATTGCCCAACCATCAGGCGATAGGCTGTTGCCGTGCTTTCGGCGGCATCGGCGGTTTCCGTAACAAGCCCTTGTCCTGCCCAAATTGGATCTGAGGTTACAAGATAGGGTGTCCTCGCCGCCATGTGAACCGCGCTGCCCGCAAGGGCATTCGATGGGTCGCGCTGGGCGCAGATAAAGCACATGACACGCATCCTTTGCGGTTTGGCGTGACCCTAGCGGGCCGATGGCACGGGGTTTGTTTCAAAAAACACGCGCATGAAATAGTCATGAAGGGCAGGGCTGGCGGCGGTATCGAAAAAGCTGGTTTGCAGGGGGGCTATGGTGCGTTCCTGCCCTCCCACAAACACCCAAGCGCCCCGAACGGCGGCGCTGCGATCATTGGCGCGCATGATCACCAAATGCAGGGCGATGGGCGGGTTTTCGGGGGCGGCAAGCTTGCGCAATGCGGCCAGCGCCGCGCTGCATAGCATGTCAGCCTGTTGGGGGATGATCTCACTCATGCGGTTGGCGTCGGCCGCGCAGTGCAGCGCAATTTCTGCAGCCTCGCCCGCACCCGCGCTTTTTGCAGCCACACAAACCGCCAGCGCCGCGCCAAAACTTGCGCAGGCCACATTCCAGCCCCTATTGCCTTGAATGAACACGCAGATCACCAAACGCTTTACTTGCGTCAAGGATAACTTTTCAACCTTAGGCAAGCAAGGGGAATTCCCCATTGCGTCACCCTTCCCAAAGCGCCGCCGCGCAAAGGAACCTGCGCTCCGACGCGCAGAAGAGATCAGCAAGAGCAATAGGATAAATGGTGCTGCAAGAGAGGATTGAACTCTCGACCTCACCCTTACCAAGGGTGTGCTCTACCACTGAGCTACTGCAGCATCTGGCGCGTATCGCGCGATGTGGCGGCTGATTAGACGCTATCGGCGCGGGGTGCAAGTGCATTTTGCAGCAAAATCTGTGCGGATGCTGGACGATGCGGCGCGCCTAGGGTAACAGGGCGCGATGAGCGATCTATCCGACCACAAGGCCGCCGCAGCCCGCCGTGCAGAAGATCGCGCGGCGCGGCGTAAGGCCGAGCTGAAGGCCAATATGGCGCGGCGCAAGGCGCAGGTGCGTGGGCGTGCTTTAGGCAGTGGCGTGGGTGATGACGGCACGGGTGATGAAGGCTGGGCGGGCGCAGATTTGCCCGACGACACACAAAAATAAAAGGCAGGGCAAGATGGATCAAATTTTGGTGCGGGGCAACGGCCCCTTGAACGGACAAATCGCTATCGCGGGTGCAAAAAATGCTGCTTTGACATTGATGCCCGCCACATTGCTGACGGATCAGCCCCTGACGCTGACCAATGCGCCGCGCCTGTCGGATATTGCGACGATGACGCAGCTTTTGCGTTCGCTTGGGTCAGAAGTAGCCAGTTTGCAGGATGGCAAAGTGCTGGCCATGTCTTCGGCGGCGATTACGAACCACACCGCCGACTATGACATCGTGCGCAAAATGCGTGCCTCGATTTTGGTGCTTGGGCCGATGCTGGCGCGCGATGGGCATGCGGTTGTGTCCCTGCCAGGGGGCTGCGCGATTGGCGCGCGGCCTGTGGATTTGCACCTAAATGTCTTGGAAGCCATGGGCGCAGAGATGGATTTGCGCGATGGCTATGTCCACGCCAAAGCGGCAGGCGGACGGCTGAAAGGGGCGACTTATGAATTCCCCTTCGTCTCGGTTGGTGCCACGGAGAACGCATTGATGGCGGCAACGCTGGCGCTTGGAACGGTCGTTCTGAAAAACGCCGCGCGCGAGCCGGAGATTGTTGATCTTGCAAAGTGCCTGCGCCGCATGGGCGCGCAGATTGAGGGTGAGGGGACGTCAACCATCACAATCCAAGGCGTAGACAGCCTTGGCGGTGCCACGCACCCCGTGGTGACTGACCGTATCGAGTTGGGCACGTATATGCTAATCCCCGCCTTTACAGGCGGCGTTGTGGAATGCCTTGGCGGGCGCATGGAACTGGTCGCGGCCTTTGCCGAAAAGCTGGATGAAGCGGGGCTAACGGTGTCTGAAACCGCAGCGGGCATTCAGGTCACGCGCGGGGGCGGCGATATGCGCGCCGTGAACGTGCGCACCGAACCCTTCCCTGGTTTTCCGACCGATCTGCAGGCGCAGATGATGGCTGCGCTGTGCACGGCGCAAGGCACATCGGTGCTGGAGGAAACCATTTTTGAAAATCGTTTTATGCATGCGCCCGAACTTTTGCGCATGGGGGCCAAAATTGATGTGCATGGCGGCACGGCCACTGTGACAGGGGTTAAAAACCTGCGCGGCGCGCGGGTGATGGCCACCGACTTGCGTGCATCGGTCAGCCTAATTTTGGCAGGTCTTGCCGCCGAAGGCGAAACTGTCGTCAGCCGCGTTTATCACCTTGATCGCGGGTATGAGCGGGTGGAAGAAAAACTACGCGGGCTTGGCGCGCAGATAGAACGGATCCGCGAATGAGTGACGCAAAGTTTCAAGATGGCGCAGCAGGCGGGCGCGATGCTCCGCTGCGGTTGATGGCCCAAGACGCGGATGATGTGCCCGCCCTTAGCGCGCTGATCCAAGATGCCGTTTTTACGGGTTCGGATGTCACCTATGTGCCCGCGCGCCGCCGCTTTGCCGTGATTCTGACCCGCCTGCGGTGGGAAGACAGCGTGGCCGCGCAACACGACGTCCGCCCGTTTGAGCGTGTAAGATCCCTTCTGGTCATCGAAAATATCACCGCCCTGCGCCGCGCCGGCTTTGACCCAAAAGACAGCGCAGCCGTGCAATCCTTGCTGGCAATCACCTACGCTGCGCATGACGAATTGGGCGGCACATTAACCCTGACCCTGTCAGGCGGCGGGGCGATTGCGATGGATGTGGAAACCATAGACATGACCCTGCGCGATGTAACCCGCCCGCACCGCGCGATCACGCAGACCCTACCCGATCACGGGGCATAGGCCTTAATCGCGGGGCTTGCCGCCGCTGATATTGACCGAATTTTTGGTGCTTGGCACCGTCACAACAGCGGTCTGCGCCTTGTCTTTCTTGGGCTTTTTCACATTTTTGCCCTGTTTGTTCATGCCTTTGGCCATTGCGCGCTCCTGAAGGCCATCCGCTTGGCCACGCTATCCTTGCGCCTTTTGGCAGCGATAAGATAGCGGAATGTAGGGAATACGGGATTGCGACAGAAACAGATACAGAATCGGGTGCGTTTCTGAATGAGGCGTTCAATGACCCTCTTGTGTCGAACGCTGTGATTTCGGCATTAACCATACCTGAGCATGGGGTTAATGACTCCCTAATCGTTAACAAATACCCTTAAGGATATATAATTTATCCCATTCTCGCCGCGCAAAATCACTAACGCCCTGTTATCTAAGTTGCACGAAAGTAGGGGGTGAATGTCATGGTTGCGCACGCTGATTTTATGTATCGGTTGGTCGATTTGGTCGAATATGCCAAAAGTAACGATCTTATGGTTGCATCGCTGGCGCTGAATGCCGCCTTTGAGGTAATTACTCCCAGCATAAACAAATCCGTCTCTGACAAAATTAGCGCGCCTTGCGTCACACAAGTGCCGCGCAGGCCCAAGTTGCGGGTTATTGCGGGCGGGCTGTCGAATAAGAATGTCGATTGGCATTTGTTGCGTTAAGCGCGGCCAGTCAGCCAGTTTCCAAAACGCGCAAGGCGGGACGGCGCGATGCCAAGACGCGCCTCGCGGCGGTCTGCTATCGCGAATAGGCGGTACATCAGATGAACTCCAAGATAGCGCAGCGGCTCGACCTCCCATTTGCGGGGGCGGCGGTTAACCCAAGGCAGGGCCGTTAGCGCCGTGCCTTGCCCCATCCCCAGCTGTAGCTTGGCCAAATCGGCCAAAGTGCGCCCCGCCAGATTGCTTGTCGACACGCCCACCCCCACATAACCGCCTGCCCAGCCAAGGCCCGTGGCAGGGTCCAGCCCCACCGTGGCGCACCAATCGCGCGGCACGCCCAAAACCCCGCACCACGCGTGATCGATCGGATAAGCGGCGGCTGCGGGGAAATGGCGGTACAAAATGGCGCTCAGGCGGCGGATCGTTTCCGCATCAGGCGCGCCGTTTTTGTCGATGTTCGACCCGAACTTATAAGGCACGCCGCGCGCGCCCACAGTGATGCGCCCTTCGCGCGTGCGCTGGCAATAGCAATATCCGTTGTCCATAT
>CAXNJD010000133.1:0-4990 GCA_964202545.1 Cypionkella sp. | reverse complement strand
CACTCGCAAAATCGCGGCGAAACAGCACGCCTGTTGTCACCAGCGTGGCGGCAATCAGCCCCCACGGCCCCAGCATCCAGCCCAGCGCGCCCAGCGCGAAATAAATCGACCGCAGCCCGCGATTGAAACTTTTCGCCGCCGTAATATTCAAATCCGCCGCTTGGCCCGCGCGCAGCAACGCATGCGGATCGCTCGGATCGCTCGGATCATTCGGCACCGCCGCCATCACAATTGCGCAATAGCCGAACAGGCGGTTCGCCCAGACAAATTTCAGCAGGGCATTGACCAAAAACAGTACCATCAACGCCGCGCGCAGGCGCATCTGCTCTAAATCATTGGGCAGCGGCAAATCCGCCGCCAGCCCCATCAGCAGCGTAGGATTCCCAATCAGCGCCAGCCCGCCCCCCACCGCAATCATCGACGCGCTGGCGAAAAACGCCGTACCCTGCCGCAGGCTGTCAATGATCGTGCCATCAAACACGCGCGGGCTGCGGGTGACAAATTCGCGCATCCACATATGGCGATAGTCCTGCATGATATAGCTGACCGAAGGCCAGCGCGCGGGCGGATATTCAATCAGCAGCCCAATGCCCAACCAAGCGGTTATGAAAAACCCCAAAGCAATCAAATCATATAGCGCAAGTGCGGGCATAGGCAGTCTCCTTTATCCTTAGGCTAACTGTTGCCGCGGCAATGTCACGCCCCAATCGCAGGGGTTGAAACGGCGCGCACTGCCCCCCAAATAAAAGATACCCAAAGGCCAAATGGCTTTGGGCCACCGTCTTAATCGACAGCCTTGCCCAAATGGGAAGGCACCCCACGCGACACATCGCTTTGAAAGGATGACCTATGCGTACCTACGATTTTGCCCCGCTATACCGCGCCACCGTTGGCTTTGACCGAATCGCCGATCTTTTAGACCGCGCGCTGACGGCAGACGCCAGCACAGCCGCCTACCCGCCCTATAACATCGAAAAGACAGGCGATCACGCCTACCGCATCTCGCTGGCCGTGGCAGGCTTTGCGCCCGACGATCTGAACGTCGAGGTGAAAGAAGGCGCGCTGCATGTCACCGCCCGCCGCACCGAAGACGGCGACGATCGCACGTTTCTTCATCGCGGTATTGCCACCCGCGCGTTCGAGCGGCGCTTTGCCTTGGCCGACCATGTCCGCGTCACGGGGGCTACCCACGAACACGGCATGCTGCATATCGACCTAGTGCGCGAAATGCCCGAAGCCTTGCGCCCCCGCCGCATTGAAATTGGCCGTGCGGGCGGAAAAGACGTGCAGGTTGGGCTGGCAGCAGATGCGCCGCAAATCGGCCAAGCCTAACCCGTTTCGGCCCGATGAATGCAAAAAGCGCGCAGGTCACCCTGCGCGCTTTCCGTTTGGGCATGCGCCCAAAACATTCTGGTCAACCAACCTTGTGGCCAAACAAGGGTAAGGCGCAGCAGCGCGCCGATCCCGTGACCGAATACTCATACACACCAGAACATGTTCATCTATATGACCGATTCCTTGATGAATGATTACCGCCCATACAGCAGGCGGTCATAAATTCCGTAGGCACCTGCCTCGCTATTCATCGCGCGCCCGGTTTTGGTGGCCCGCGCATAGTTAAGCGTGGCGTTATAGGTGCCATTCCCAAAAGCGCCGTCGATAGGGCCATAGTAAAAGCCGCCCCGCGCAAGACTGCGCTGGATAGCGCGGCGCTCGGAATAGCTATAGCTGGAAAAGGCATAGGCAGCAGGTGTTTGCGAAACGCGCGGCGCATAGACCACTGGTGCAGGCTTATGCGGCAGGGGCACTGGGCGCACAGCGGGTTGCTGCGGCGTCTGCGTCGATTTGATCAGACCTTGCAGCAGCAAGACCCCAATCGCCCCCGCCACGATCCCCTGTTCATGGCGATCCAGCGCAAAGGCAGGGGCAGGCAAAGCCAGCGATAGCGACAGCAAACCGGCGGTTACAGCAGACTTAACAGATTTGGCGGGGGTATATGCGGGCAGCATGTGAAACTCCTGTTGTTGATGCCCAAGCAGTTTGGGCGATAACAACAGATTGCAGCGCTAGCCTACGCTATGCAAAATCAGCCGCTTGTTATGGGATAGCATCCCTACAAGCGGCTGAAATTACACTTAAATCGATAGACAGATATACTTCATTTCCATATAGTCATCCATCCCGTGATGGCTGCCCTCGCGCCCAAGACCCGATTGTTTGACCCCGCCAAAGGGGGCCATTTCGTTGGAAATAAGCCCCGTGTTCACGCCAACCATGCCGTATTCAAGCTGTTCTTGAACGCGGGTGATGCGGCCAATATCGCGGGCATAGAAATAGCTGGCCAGACCAAAAATCGTGTCATTGGCGCGGGCAATCACTTCTTCCTCGGTGTCAAATTTGAACAGGGGGGCCAGTGGGCCAAAGGTTTCCTCATTGGCGACTTTCATATCGGGGGTCACCCCCGTCACCACTGTGGGCTGAAAGTACGTGCCGCCCAGCGCGTGACGCGCACCGCCCGTCAGCACCGCGCCGCCGCCCGCCAGCACATCGGCGATATGTTCCTCAACCTTGCCGACCGCGTCCATATTTATCAGCGGGCCAGTGGTGACACCCGCCATCAACCCATCGCCAATGTTCAACTTGGCCACTGCTGCGGCCAGCTTTTCTGCAAAGGCATCATAAACCCCCGCCTGCACATAAATCCGATTCGCGCAGACACAGGTCTGCCCGTTGTTGCGGAATTTCGACACCATCGCACCGTCCACCGCCGCATCCAAATCGGCATCATCAAACACGATGAACGGCGCATTGCCGCCCAATTCCATGCTGCATTTCAGCACTTGGTCAGCCGCTTGCCGCAGCAAAATCCGCCCCACTTCGGTGCTACCCGTAAAGGTCAGCTTGCGCACGGCAGGGTTTTCGCAAAACTCTTTGCCAATATCAGACGACCGCGACGAAGTGATCACCGAAAACACGCCAGCAGGCACGCCCGCGCGCTCGGCCAATACCGCCAGCGCAATCGCCGACAACGGCGTTTCCGCCGCAGGGCGCGCGACCATCGCGCAACCCGCCGCCAGCGCAGGCGCCACTTTGCGCGCAATCATCGCATTGGGAAAATTCCACGGCGTGATCGATGCACAAACCCCAATCGGTTGTTTGATCACCTGAATGCGCTTGTCGCGCATATGACCACCAATCACCTCGCCATAGGCGCGCTTTGCCTCTTCGGCGAACCATTCGATATAGGATGACCCATAGGCGATCTCGCCCTTCGCCTCGGCCAAAGGCTTGCCCATTTCCGCTGTCAGAATCGCTGCCAAATCTTCCTGTGCCGCCATGCACAGATCAAACCACTTGCGCAGCACCTGCGCGCGCTCCTTGCCAGTGCGGCCCGCCCATTCGCGCCGCGCCCCATCGGCCGTCTCAATCGCGCGCCTCGCATCCGCGCGGGTCAAATCGGGCACGCGGGCAATCACATCGCCGCGCGCAGGGTTGGTCACGGCAAATGTCGCGCCGTCGCTGGCCTCTACCCATTGCCCCGCAACATAGGCCTTGTTCGGCAGCAATGACGGGTCTTTCAGCAAGGATTTCAGATCGGTGACAGTATCCAGCATGATGCGCTCCCAGAGGCGAGGAAAGGTATTGCCTTGCCAATGCACCTTTTGGGCGCAAAAGTCTATCTATTGCCCGCTTGCTGGACTGATAGGGCCGCAGAATCTGGAGCCACGCCCATGCCAACCACCACCGCAAACCCCGCAGCAGACCGCGCCTATGCCAATGGCGATTTTATTGAAGGCGCGGCTGATTTCCCCCCGCGCTGGGCCGCAAAGGCAGCAGCCTTTCGCACAGGCCTAGGCGCGCAGGCGCGGCTGGATCTGCCCTATGGCACAGGCGCGCGCAACCACTTCGATCTGTTCTTGCCGCAAACCACACCGCGCGGACTAATGCTGTTTATCCACGGCGGCTATTGGCTGGCCTTTGACAGGCAAGATTGGTCACATCTGGCAGCAGGCGCACTGGCGCGCGGCTATGCCTGCGCTCTGCCCAGCTATACCCTTGCCCCGCAGGCGCGCATCTCGCAAATCACGTCCGAGATAACCGCCGCCCTCAACGTCGCCGCCGCTATCGTATCAGGCCCCATCACCGTTACAGGCCATTCCGCAGGCGGCCACCTTGCCGCGCGCATGGCAAACGCGGGCATGGGCGGGCAAGCAGCCATGCGCATCACCGCCTGCATTCCCATCTCGCCCGTGGCGGAACTCGGCCCGTTGATGGACACATCGATGAACACAGACCTGCGCCTAACCGTAGCCGAATGCGCCCTTGAAAGCCCCGCCCGCCTGCCCCTGCGCGCTGGCATAGGCGCCCACATCTGGGTGGGCGCACAGGAACGCCCCGCCTTTTTATGGCAGGCCCGCACCCTGTCGGAAGAATGGGATTGCCCATGGAGCGCGGCCCCCTCCCGTCATCATTTCGATGTGATTGACGATTTAGAAGATGCAAACGCCCCGCTGATGGCGCTCTGCTGCCCCTAAACGCTTTCTAACTCCCCAAATATCCTGGGGGGAGCGCAGCGGGGGCAAAGCCCCCCAGCCACTTACGAATTCGCGTGCATCCGTTCAATATAGGCGCGCATTTCCTCGCCCTCGTGGCGCGCATCGCGCAAGCCTTCCATCGCCGCACGCAGTTCCGCCTCGGTCTGTGAAATCTGGCTCAGCAGTTCCGCCTCGCGCTGTTCCAGATATATCAACGCTTGATCGCGCATTTCTTCGGCCTCGTGCAAGGATTGGGCCAAATTGTCCATCTCGCCCATATCACCGCCCGACACACGGGCAAAGCGGTGTAGCAGCCAATAGCTGAACCAGCCCAAAGCAAAAGCAATCAGCAAGATAATCGCGGTAACTATGATAAATTCTGTGCGGTTCATGCGCGGGCTTTCCGTTGGATTGTCTGTTTATACCAGAAAAATTTTGGCACTTAAACGGGGGCG
>CAXNJD010000132.1:0-4995 GCA_964202545.1 Cypionkella sp. | reverse complement strand
GAATAGCCTTGCCAATTTTGTATCGCAATTGACTGATTTGGGCGCAGATATGCAGTTTGTATCTGCAAACACAGGAACGACGATCATCCTCCAAGGGGTATCTGATGCAAGCGTCTTCCAAGCGAGCGATTTTCTGTTTGTCACGCCCTAGATCAGCGCGATGATTTTTTCCGCTTCGGCGCGCGGGTCTGCGAGTTTGCTGCGATCTTCGCCGGGGTAAAACCGCGCGCGGGTGGCAGTCGGCATGGGGGCAGGGCTGGAGATCAGAACGCGAGGGCCAGTTTTGACCGTTTCCGCCGCCCAAGACCGCGCCAGCGCAATCTGTGCGGCCTTACTGGCCCCGTAGGCGGCGAAAAACTTATCTCCGCCGCGCGGGTCATCCAAAAACAGCGCAGTGCCAGTCCCATTGCGCAAAAGAGGTTCCACCAGCGGGATCAAATTGCCCGTAGCTGTGACATTACAGGCTACCGATTTCGCCCAATCTTTGCCGTCTAGCGACCCCGCTGGGGCCAGTGGGGCCGCATGCACCGCTGTATGCGCCCAAAATTGCAGCCCGCCCCAACGCTGATGGATATTTAGACACAGATGCTGCATTGCGCCCACATCAGTCACGTCCATTGGGGCCAGCGTTAGCGCGCCTGCGCCTGGGCTTTTGTGCGACTTGACGCGGTCGTCCAATTCCTCAAGCGCGCCCACCGTGCGCGCCACTGCCACCACATGCCAGCCGCGCAGGGCCAGCCCCTCGGCCAAAGCGGCCCCAAGGCCGCGCGATGCGCCTGTGATCAATGCAATACGCTGTATCATGGAATGTCCTTCTTGGGGCGGTCTGGCGGATAGGCGCCGCTGGCGGGGATATTTTAGCCAATGTGAAAGCGCAAGAGGCGCGCCTATCCCTGGGCAGCGAGATAACCTGCGGCCAATTCGCGCTGGCGCTGGGCGATGATGGCGGCAATCAGGGCGCGTGGGGGCAGATGATCGGGGGCAAACATGATGCCAGATTTGCTGGTTTTGAACGGCGCGCAGTTGACCTTATCGGTCACAGAGCCAGAGTGTGGGTATAGCCCGATGTGTTTGGAAAAGGCGGCATAGCCGATGATCATTTTGCCCCCCTTTTGCGGGGCGCGCAGGCCTGGCATCGCATAGGACATCACTTCGATATGATCAGGCAAAATTTCGCGCAGCATCGCGCGTAATTGGGCCAGCGCCGCCGCAAATTCGGGCGGTTTTGCAAAGATATAATCTTCAACCTTTGCGTTCATAAATTAAACCTCTTTTTACCTTGCCGCGAAATGGCCACAATTATTTGGCAATCGCAGGTGCAACAATAGGGAGGCAGTTCATGATCCGCAAATTTTCCTTTGCCAAATCGGCGAAAAAACAACTTGCAGGGCAGGGCGCGCAAGATGCCTATGTCATCGAGTTTGCCGCGCACACCGCCAAATCTGTAGACGAGATTTGGGGCGCGCTGGTCAAGCCTGAAAAAATCACAGCTTGGCTGATGCCCGTTTCGGGCAAACTGGCAAAGGGCGGCGCGTTTCGTTTGGGCGATTTGGCCGAAGGCAGTATTTCGGTTTGCGAGCCGAAGCGCCGTTTATCTATTGATCTTGTGCGTGGCACTTCGCGCCAAATGATTGACATTACCTTTGGCGAAGAGGGAAAGGGCAAATCAAAACAACGCAATATTGTGGTCACGATCACCGCCAATCTAGCTGACTTGCCAGAAGGCAACTGGCAAAAGCTTGGGCCTGCTGCTTTGGGCATGGGGTGGGAATTGGTGGCCCAAGCCTTGCAAGACTATTTGGCGGGTGAGCAAGCCGCCCCGCGCCAAGGCGACATAATGGCCTTTGCCAGCAGCGCAGCGGGTCGCGCGTTTTGCAGCGAGGCCTTTAGCGGGTGGCGCGCCGCCGCTATTGCGGGCGGCGCGGATGCGGGAATTATGGCTGGCCAAGCCCCGTCAGTGCTGCAGATTTACTCAGGCCTGCACGCTTAGCCCCGCGGCGCTGCTCTATTCGGCGGCCTTCATCTCAAACCCTTCGGCGATTTTGTCCGATGGGGCCACAGGATATTGCCCCGAAAAACAGGCGTCGCAGTATTGCGGGCTGGCATTGTCGCGACCGTTCGCTTGACCCGCCGCGCGGTAAAGCCCATCAAGCGAGATGAATTTCAGGCTGTCTACGCCGATCCAATCGCGCATTTCATCTTCGGTCATCGATGCGGCCAGCACTTTGCTTCGTTCGGGCGTGTCGACGCCGTAAAAACATGGCCAAGCCGTGGGCGGAGAGGCGATGCGGAAGTGAACCTCGGCCGCGCCTGCCTCTAGGATCATGTCTTTGATCTTGCGGCTGGTTGTGCCGCGCACCACGGAATCGTCCACCAAAATCACCCGCTTTCCCTTGATCAGGGCACGGTTGACGTTCAGTTTCAGGCGCACGCCCATGTTGCGGATTTGCTCGGTCGGTTCAATAAACGTGCGGCCCATGTATTGGTTGCGGATGATCCCCATCGCATAAGGAATGCCCGATTCTTGGCTGAAGCCAATCGCCGCAGGCGTGCCAGAATCGGGCACGGGGCAGACCAAATCGGCATCAATTGGGGCTTCTTTGGCCAATTCCACGCCAATTTGGCGGCGCGTCTCGTAAACAGAACGGCCACCCAAGATACTGTCGGGGCGGCTGAAATAGACATGCTCAAAAATACAAAACCGCGATTTGGCGGGGGCAAAGGGGCGGGTGGAGGCGACTTTGCCATCTTCGATCACCACCATTTCGCCTGGTTCAATTTCGCGCACAAATTCTGCGCCAATAATGTCCAGCCCGCAGGTTTCCGATGACAGCGCCCATGCGCTGTCGCCAATACGGCCCAATACCAGCGGGCGCACACCCAACGGGTCGCGCACGCCGATCAGTTTCGTGCGCGTCATGGCCACGACCGAAAACGCGCCTTCGACGCGGCGCAGCGCGTCTTTGATGCGTTCGGAAATGTTGGACTGGATTGACCGCGCCATCAGGTGAATAATGCATTCACTGTCGGACGAGGATTGAAAGATTGATCCGCGTTCGATCAACTCGCGCCGCAAGGCAGCAGCGTTGGTAAGGTTGCCATTATGTGCAATGGCCGCCCCGCCCATGGAAAATTCGCCAAAAAACGGCTGCACATCACGGATGGCCGTGGCGCCCTTTGACCCTGCGGTGGAATAGCGCACATGGCCAATCGCCAATTGACCAGGAAGCGTATCCATCACATCAGGTTTGGTAAAATTGTCGCGCACATAGCCAAAACGGCGGGCCGAGTTGAACCCCGTGGCGGGGTCGTAGGATACAATCCCCCCCGCCTCTTGCCCGCGATGTTGCAGGGCATGCAGGCCAAGGGCCACGAAATTTGAGGCATCCTTAATTCCGATCACACCAAAAATGCCGCATTCTTCCTTCAGCTTATCATCGTCAAAGGGATGAGAAAGGAAAGGGCGCATGGCAACTCCACTAATCGATTAGGGCAGGCAATAAAGGGGCCGCTCGACCCCTTTGGTCAGTTCGTGGCTGCGGCTGGCTGAGTGCAAGATGCGGTCAGTTCGGAATAGCGCACTTTCAGCCAATCTGGCGCTTCTCTTGGCACTGCTTGGTCTAAATTTGCCGTAAAGGACGAGAATATTTGCGCCGAGCGCGAGTCTTCCACAATGGCAGCCGTGCCGTCGGGAATGATGCGGTCGTAAACCAGCAGGGCGATGCCCACCAGCAATATCCCGCGCAGCGCGCCAAATAAAAAGCCAAGTCCTTGGTCAATGCCGCCCAACGCCGAGCGTTGCACGAATGACGATAGAAGTGGCGTGAAAATGGCTGCAAGGATCAGGCCAAGTGCGAAAACGGCAGCAAAGGCGGCAAAAATTGATAATTCGCAGCTTTCGCCCAGAAAATCGCCCACAACGGGAATTTCGCGCACCAAGGGCTGGGCCATGCCCGCAAAGCTAAAGGCGAAAATGGCGGCACCAACCCAGCCGACAATCGACATGCCTTCGCGCACCAACCCGCGCGAATATGCCAAAAGCGCAGATAGCACGATTACGGCGGCAACCCCTGCGTCAACTAATGTAAATCCGTCCATCCACGTCTCCCGTTGCGGCTTTCACCTGTGCGGCCTTAACTTACCCGCCTTGCTGACTTAGCCTGCGCCAAACATCTCGCCGACAAATCCCGTCAAATCGCCCATTTGCCGCACCGCCATACCATCCTGCGATCCAAGTTTCGACCCCTTAGGTGCAATAGCTTGGGTAAAACCAAGTTTTGCCGCCTCTTTCAACCGATTTTCTGTCTGCCCCACAGGGCGCAATGCGCCAGATAGGGAAATCTCGCCAAAAAGCACAGATTCGGGCGGCAGCGCGATATCTTCGCGCGCCGACAGAATCGCAGCAGCCACGGCCAGATCGGCGGCAGGTTCGGTCACGCGCATACCGCCTGCCACGTTCAAAAATACATCCAGCCCCGCAAAGGGTATGCCGCAGCGCGCCTCTAGCACGGCCAGAATCGTCGACAGCCGCCCACCATCCAGCCCCACCACAGTGCGGCGCGGTGTGCCAAGGGGCGAGGGGGCCACCAGCGCCTGAATTTCGGTCAGCACGGGGCGCGTGCCCTCGATCCCTGCAAACACCGCAGATCCTGCCGATGGCGTGCCGCGTTCCGATAAGAACAGCGCCGATGGGTTTGCCACCTCGACCAGCCCGCCGCCGCTCATTTCAAACACGCCAATTTCATCGGCGGGGCCAAAGCGGTTTTTCACGGCGCGCAGGATGCGAAATTGATGCCCCCGCTCGCCTTCAAAATACAGCACTGTGTCCACCATATGTTCCACCACGCGCGGGCCTGCAATTTGCCCGTCTTTGGTGACATGGCCCACCAGCACAATCGCAACCCCGCGCCGTTTGGCAAAGGTGACCAGTTCATGGGCTGCGGCGCGCACTTGGGATACCGACCCCGGCGCGCTGTCCACCGTATCCAGCCACAT
>CAXNJD010000131.1:0-4997 GCA_964202545.1 Cypionkella sp. | reverse complement strand
AACCGCGCAGGATGGCTGCGCGCAGCGGTTTTGGGGGCGACTGATGGGGTTGTCTCTGTCTCTTCGCTGCTTGTGGGGGTGGCTGCTGCCGACCCCAGCCCGCGCGCCATTTTGCTGGCAGGGGCGGCGGGGCTGGCTGCGGGGGCCATGTCGATGGCGGCGGGCGAATATGTTTCGGTATCTTCGCAGGCAGATGTGGAAAAGGCCGATATCGCCCGCGAGAGGGTGGCCCTGACCGAAATGCCACAGGAAGAAGAAACCGAGCTTGCCTCAATCTACCAAAGCCGCGGGCTGTCGCGCGAAACCGCGCAATTGGTGGCGCGTGAGCTAAGCCAGAAAGACGCGCTGGCCGCCCATGTACGTGATGAGCTGGGCCTGTCAGAGGTGCACGCCGCCAACCCACTGCAAGCCGCCTTTGCATCTGGCGTGACGTTTACGGTTGCCGCCGCGCTTCCTTTGGTGGCGGCAATCTTGGCCCCTGCAACAGCGATCATTCCAGTTGTCGTGGCAGTTACGCTGGCGGGACTTGCAGGGCTTGGCGCATTGGGCGCTGTGGCTGGCGGCGCGCCTATGTTGCCCGCCACAGCGCGTGTGCTGTTTTGGGGCGCAGCGGCTATGGCGATAACGGCAGGGGTGGGCCGATTGTTTGGTGTGGCGGTTTAGCGCCTTTCGGGCGGTTGCATTCGCGCCGATTTTGGTGCTGTTGATGGGAAAGTACCCAAAGCCAAAGGTGGCCCATGCCTGCACCCGTCAATACCCTAAAACAACGCCTAAAACAGGGCGCGGTTCTGCATGGGATTTGGCTGGGCTTTGCCGACCCTTATGCCGCCGAAATTGCCACCACGGCGGATTTTGACTGGCTGCTGATTGACGGCGAACATGCGCCAAATGATATCCGCTCTATTTCGGCGCAACTGGCCGCGATTGGCGCGCATGGCCCCGCGCCCGTGGTGCGCCTGCGCGATGATGATCCTGCCGCGATCAAACAGGCGCTGGATATTGGCGCGCAAAACCTGCTGATCCCAATGGTAAATTCCGCCGATCAGGCCCTGCGCGCCTATCGCGCCACGCGCTATCCGCCCGAAGGGATACGCGGGGTAGGATCGTCGCTGGCCCGCGCCTCGCGGTTTTCGGCGATACCTGATTACCTGACCACCGCAAATGATCAGATTTGCCTGATCTTGCAAATTGAAAGCGCGGCAGGCCTTGCAAATTTGGATGCGATGTTGACTGTTCAGGGGGTGGATGCGCTGTTCATTGGCCCGTCGGATTTGGCAGCAGATATGGGCTATTTGGGCCAGCCAAACCACCCCGCAGTAAAGGCCGCCGTGCTAGACGCGCTGGTGCGGATCCGCGCATCGGGTAAGTCAGCGGGAGTGCTTTCAACCGAACGTGACTATATCGACGATTGCAAAGCAGCGGGCGCAAACTTTGTGGGCGTGGGGATTGATGTGACAATCCTCGCCTCTGCCCTGCGCAGTTTGGCTAAACAGTATCGCAAGGGTTAGCGGAATGCTGTACCACAGGCGGCAGGCGGCAATGGCCAGGCCATAGACTTTGATTTTTCAGTTAAGCGTCACTTGCAACGGCGCAGACTGCAAAGGCATATCGTCAATTGTGACGTATTTCAGATGGTTGCAGTGATCCAAGTCGCTGCGATCTTAGCATGAATTTCAGCGCGATGGTCGGATCGGGTAAGGTCGGTCTGTCAGTAAGCCCATCGGGAGAATCCCATTATTCGGAAATGGCCATTTCAGGCGTTCAGGATATAACGGAAAACACCCAATGAAACACAAAAGTCTTCTAGGCAAATGAGAGAGATTTAGTTATCGTCCGATAAATATTGCAAGTCTCATCCTTGGTCGATCTGGGGACAAGGCATAAGGATGCGTAACATGCTAATGGCAACAGATTGGGGCACGATAATTGCCTTAGCGACCATTTTGCTAACGGCAGGCTTGTTTACTGGTATTTTGGCGGGGCTATTTGGTATGGGCGGTGGGGCAATTCTTGTGCCTGTGCTGTTTTTGGCATTCACTATTCTTGGCGTGTCAGAAGCAATTGCAATGCCGCTTTCGGTGGGAACGTCGCTTGCCGTGATTGTGCCGACATCCATCAATTCCGCGCGCGGACATTTTGCCAAAGGCAAGATTGATTTTGCTTTGGTGCGCGCATGGGCCGTTCCTATTCTGGCGGGTGTGGCGGGCGGCGCGTTTTTGGCCAAATATTCCGATCCATGGGTGTTTCAGGTGGCGTTCGTTTTGGTCGCTGGGGTCAATTCGTTCAAACTGTTATTTGGTAAATCGCATTGGCGGATTTCTGACGATCTGCCAAAAGGTTTGCTGTTGCAACTTTATGGGTTTTCTGCGGGCTTGTTGTCATCGCTGATGGGTATTGGCGGTGGGGCGATTACAAATTTGACTATGACCTTACACGGACGCCCAATCCATCAAGCGGTCGCAACATCTTCTGCGATTGGCGTTGTTATCTCTATCCCAGGCGCCATCGGATATCTTTTCGCGGGCTTAGGCAAAGCGGGCCTGCCTATTGGGTCTATTGGATTTTTCTCTTTGCTTGGATTCGCATTGATTGTGCCGACATCTCTAATGACGACCTCTGTTGGCGTGCGGTTGGCGCATCGCTGGTCGGGCGCAAAGCTAGAAAGGGCATTTGGCATATTCCTGCTTTTAGTTTGTCTGCGATTTGTCCATCTTTTATTGACTTAAACAAAATCCTAAGGGGGGAACATGCCACGTTTGCGCGATATTGAAGAAACAGAACTTAGCCCCGCACAGGCCCAGATCTACAAGGCCATAAAATCTGGCCCCCGCGGTGTGGTCGAAGGGCCGCTACGCGTCTGGCTGAACAGCCCAGATTTGGCCGATGCGGCCCAACGGTTAGGGGCGTTTTGCCGCTATGGCACAGCGCTTGGCCCGCGCCTGTCGGAATTGGCCATTCTGGTTACAGGGGCATTTTGGAAATCTGGCTTTGAATGGGCGGTTCATGCGCCCATCGCTAGACAGGCCGGACTATCATCGGAGGTGGTTGAGGCCATTCGCCAAGGACTGACCCCCGTTTTTGAGCACGAGGACGAAGCGATTATCTATGCATTCTCATCTGAAATGCACAAAGATCATCTGATTACGCCCGCAACCTATGACCGCGCGGTTACCGCCTTTGGCGAAAGAGCTTTGGTAGAATTGGTCGGCATTCTGGGTTATTATACGCTGATTTCTATGACCATAAACGCCTTTGAAGTGCCTTTGCCAAAAGATGCGCCCGATCCGTTTGTTTAACAGGAGAAGACATAATGCTAAACGCCGCCATTATTGGTTTGGGTTGGTGGGGTAAAACCCTTGTTCGTGCTGCCAGAAATGGAGGCGAGATCAATATCATTGCAGGCGCCACGGGCCGTCGCGCTTTGGCCGAGGACTTTGCGGCAGAGCAAGGCTTTGATCTGAAAGACACTTACGAACAGGTATTGGCTGACCCAAGGGTCGATGCGATTATCCTTGCAACACCGCATCTGGATCATGAATGGCAAATGATTGCAGCGGCCAAGGCAGGCAAACATATCTTTGCCGAAAAACCCTTTACCTTAACCAAAGCTTCGGCAGAGGCGGCAGTGGCTGCGATCCGCACCGCAGGTGTAACGGCGGGTCTTGGGCATAACCGCCGATTTCACCCCCACATGGCCGATTTGCGCCGCCGCGTTCAAGCAAAAGAGTTGGGCACGATTTTGCATGTCGAAGGGACAATGACTGCGCCTAATGGTTTGTTTCTAAAGCCCGACAGTTGGCGTGTCGATCCGCGCCAAGCGCCTGCGGGAGGCATGGCGGGTTTAGGCATTCACATGATTGACGGAATGATCGATCTGTTTGGACAAATTGATCACGTCACATGCCAAAGCATTCACCGCGCGACGCCCACGGGAGCGCAAGATACCACGTCGATGCTGCTGGGCTTTGTTGGGGGCATGACAGGCTATGTATCGTGCATGACGGCCACCGCACCCACATACCGCTTTTGCGTTTATGGCTCGGGCGGGGTGGCAGAAATTCGGGGCCAGAACTTAGATGATTTCAGCTTTGCCCCAACGCCAGACGCCCCTTTGTCAGGCCATGCTGTTGCAAAACCTACCGAACGTCATAACCTGCCAGGATTTGATACTGTAACGGCAGAGTTATCGGCCTTTGCGGCCGCAGTGGCAGGGCGCGCGCCTTTTCCGATTTCACTAGATCAAATGATCCACGGCGCCGCCGTTTTTGAGGCAGTGGCTGCATCGGCATCCAGCCAAATACGGGTTCAGGTCGCACTTTGAATGCCTCTTTTGCCCTCGCGCTCGCGGGCCTGATCAGCGCTGGCGCTGTATTGGCGGTTCAGGCCCCCATCAATGGCGCACTTGCGCGCCATGCAGGTGACGCAACATTTGCTGCCTGCATCAATTTTCTGGTTGGCTTTTTGGTGATGGCCTGTGTGGTTGTCGTGCGTGGGGCGTGGCCCGTGACAGGGTTTTTGGCAAATGCCCCCAGTTGGGCATGGGTTGGCGGAGCGTTGGGCGGATTTTACATCACAATGATGGTCACGATGATCCCGATAACAGGCGCGCAAACAGCTGCGATGGCGGGTATCTTGGGCCAGTTGGCCACAGCGATGGTCTTGGATCACTATGGCGCATTTGGCTTGCCCGTTCAGCCCATAACATGGCAGAGGATCGTTGGACTTATCATGGTTGCAAGCGGTGTGTTGATGTCGCGCAGCTAGGCAGTTGCCGTGCGATACCAAGCGGCTATTTCCTCGCCCGTCATCCAAGCAACCCCTTCATGGCCCAAAATATAATCAATAGCGCGTTCTAAATAGCCGATGCGGTGCGGCACACCTGACAAATAGGGATGCAAACTGATCGCCATAACCCGAGGTTGCTCTGCGCCTTCTTGGTACAGACGATCAAACTGATCGATGCAGCGTTTCATTAAACCATCTGAAGGCAGATGCTG
>CAXNJD010000130.1:0-5000 GCA_964202545.1 Cypionkella sp. | reverse complement strand
CAATAGACGGGGGAAGTTCGATGCAAAAATGGGCTTTGGCTGGCGCTGCGGCGCTGCTTCTGGCGGGCTGTGAAAGCCCTGCGCCGCAGAACTTGGGGGATGATATGGTTGCCAGTTGCGGGGCAGAAGATTTGCAAAGCCTGATCGGCCAGCCCAAATCGGCGCTGGCCACGATGCGGTTTTCGCAACGGGTGCGCGTGATAACCCCCGGCATGGCTGTAACAATGGATTTTGCGGCAAACCGTTTGAATATTCATGTGTCTGATGCGGGTATCATCACCGCCATTCGGTGCGGTTGATATGATATATGCAGCACTGAAGGGGTTTTTGGTTTCCGTTAGCCTGATCTTGGCGATTGGCGCGCAGAATGCGTTTGTGCTGCGCCAAGGTTTGCGGCGCGAGCATGTCTTTGCCGTGGTTGCGGTCTGCGCGCTGTCGGATGCCATTTTGATTGCGGTGGGGGTTGCGGGATTTGGCGCGATTTCCACGGCGCTGTCTGCCGCTGCCGAAGTGATGCGCTGGGGCGGGGCTGCGTTTTTGTTTGTTTATGGCGCGCTGCGGTTTCGCGCGGCCTTGCGCGGGGGGGCGGCGTTGATGCCGCAAGAGGGGGCGAGTGCATCGCTGCGTTCGGTGTTGATCACTTGCCTTGTGCTGACATGGGCCAACCCGCATGTCTATTTGGACACCGTGGCGCTGATCGGGTCTATCGCGGCGCAATATGACCCCTATCGTTTGTATTTCGGCATTGGGGCTGCGACGGGCAGTTTGGTGTTTTTCGCGGCCCTTGGCTATGGCGCGCGGCTGCTTGCCCCCATTTTTCAACGCCCCCGCGCGTGGGTGGTGCTGGAGGTGATTGTGGGCGCGGTGATGTGGGCCATTGCGCTGACCTTGGTTTTGGGCGGATGAAGCTGACTGATCTGGGCCAGACCAAATGGGGCATTCTATGGATGCTGGCATCGGGGCTGTCGTTTGTGGTGCAAAACGGGATTGTGCGCTATTTGGGCGATGATTTGCCAGCGCTGCAATCGGCATTCATCCGTTTTGTTTGGGGAGTTTTGCTGCTGGCGCATATGCTGCCAAAACTGCGCGCCAATGTGCCGCGCGCGGCGGTGGGCCTGCTGGTTTGGCGCGGGGTGTTTCACGCGTTGGCGGTGGTTTTATGGTTTTATGCCATTGTCCGCATCCCCTTGGCGCAGATTACGGCGATTGGGTATTTGAACCCTGTTTTGATGCTGCTGGCCGCGGGGTTGCTGCTGGGCGAAGGGCTGCGATTGCGCCGCGTTCTGGCTGTTGCGGTGGCGCTGATGGGAGCGTTGATTGTGTTGCGGCCAGGGTTTCAAACCCTGACCGATGGGCATTACGCCCAAATTGGCGCGGCGATGGCGTTTTGCGGCAGTTATCTTTTGGCCAAGCGCCTAAGCGCAAGTGTGGATGCATCTGTTATCGTGACGATGATGTCGCTGGTTGTGTCTGCGCTGCTTGCGCCCTTTGCTTGGGCGGTTTGGCAGCCTGTCTCTTTCGTCCAAGTTTCGTGGCTGGGGGCCGTGGCGCTGGCGGCGACGGGCGGGCATTACGCAATGACGCGGGCCTTTCGCGCGGCCCCTTTGGCGGTAACGCAGCCTGTAACGTTTTTGCAATTGGTTTGGGCCAGCCTGTTGGGGGCCGCCATGTTTGGCGAGGCGTTGGACGGCTATGTGCTGCTGGGCGGCGCGGTAATTATCGGGGCGATTTCTTGGCTGGCTTGGCGCGAGCATGTGGACGCGGCGACCCTGAAAGAACAGGCATAACGGGCAGCGCGCGCTGGGGTATGCGGGCCTTAACGGCTTTTGCCTAGGGTTTGGCCACAGCGCTAGCCCAAGGAACGCCAAATGCCCGATACAACGCCCATTTTGCAACTGCCGTATATTCTGCCGTCCCACGCGCAAAAACATGTCACCCATAATGAGGCGATCCGTGTTTTGGATGTGCTGGTGCAGCTTGCCGTGACCGCGCGCAATGTCAGCGCACCGCCTGCTAGCCCTGTGCAGGGGGATCGGTATATTGTGGCCGTAGGGGCCAGTGGCGGTTGGGAGGGGAAGGTTGGGCAGATTGCCCTTTTCGAGAACGGCGCATGGCAGTTTTTCGCGCCAAGTGAAGGCTGGACGGCATGGGTTACATCCGAGCAGGTCTTGGCCAGCTACAACGGGGCGGCGTGGGTCTCGCAAGCCGATGCGCCATTGATCGTTGGTCAGCTCGGCATTTCGGCCACTGCTGACGCCAATAACCGCCTATCGCTGTCCTCGCCCGCTACGCTGCTTAACCATGCAGGGGCGGGGCATCAGGTAAAGGTGAACAAGGCGGCGGCGGGCGATACAGCCAGCCTGTTGTTTCAGACGGGCTTTTCTGGGCGGGCCGAAATGGGCACTGCGGGCAATGATGATTTTGCCATTAAGGTCAGCGCCGATGGGGCCACGTTTCTGACGGGATTGTCGATTGCTGCAACCAGCGGGGCAGTGACGCTGCCCGCCGCGCTGCGTTTGGGCGGGCAGGCCAGCGACCCCGCCGCGCCGCCCAATGGCACGATCTGGCTGAACAGCACCACGGGCGAGGTGAAGATGCGCAGCGCGGGCGCGACGGTTGTAATTGCCACGGGCGGCGTTGGGCTGACCGATGGCGATAAGGGCGACATTACTGTCAGCTCGAATGGCACTGTTTGGACAGTGGACGCAGCGGCGATCACCAACGCTAAACTGGCCAATATGCCAAGCGCCACTTTCAAGGGGAGGGTGGCCGCAGGGTCTGGCCCTGCAACCGACATCACACCCACCGAAGCGACCAGCATCCTGCCCGTCTTTACGGCAACGGAAAAAGGCCTTGCGCCCGCATCAAGCGGGGGTACGAGCAATTTCCTGCGCGCCGATGGCACTTGGGCCGCGCCAGCGATCGGCGGCGGGGGGGGCACCACATTGCCCGCTTTGGGCATAAGTGCGAGCGCCGCGCAATTGAACACTGCCGCCTCTGCCTTTCCCAACGCGCTGCTCATCGGCGAGACGACCAATTTGGCAAGGGGCGCGGGCGAAGTTGCTTCGGCCGCTGCTTGGCCAGCATCCGTCGTGGCAAGCGGCGTCAACTCCACCAAAACCGCCACGGGTTTTGCCGCTGATGGCACGCCTTGGGTTGAATATACTGTCAACGGCACCGCGACAACCACGGGGGGAGTCGTCATTTTTGCGCAGGCAGCGCCGTTTATCAGCGCTGCTGCGGGTCAGACATTTACCTTTGGTGCGGTGATGAGCCTTGAGTCTGGTTCTGCTATCGGCGCTGTCGGTGTGCGGATAGATTTTCAGGGGCTGAGTGCGATTTCAGGCGGAACTCAGCTAGAGTCAACAACCACTGCCTTGGTGAATAGCGTCCAAAGCGGCGTTACCCAAGCAACCTATACTTTGATGAATGCTGGAACTGCGGGGGTGCGTGTGGCGGGAGTTCTCCGCTTGGCCACTGGGGCAGTCTTTACCAATGCAGTTTATCGCTTTTCCGCAATTCAGTTGGATCGTGGGACAAGCAGGCTTAGCTATCGGTATTTGCCTGCCGCCCCTGCGCAGGCGCGCGGTGCGCTGGGCATTTTGCCTGCGATACCTGCATGGGCTGTGGTGACGAATACAGGCATTGTTGATCAAGGCACTGGCATTGTTTCGGTGGCGGTCAGTGGGGGCAACTTTACGGTGACGATGTCAACAGCTATGTCAAATACCACTTATGGGGTGATAGTCACCCCATGGTTGACAAGCGCGGCTGCGCGGTTTGCTGCCGTCTCGGCGCGCACGCCCACGCAATTCACCATCAGTTTTTGGAACGCCAGCAACGTTGCGGCCAACAGTGGCTTTTCGGTTGCGGTTTTAGGTGCTTAAAGGAGATTATCGATGAATTTGGTTTATCCCGCAGCGCATGGCGCCGTGGCAGTGGTCAGACCCGCCCCCGATTTTGACGGCGATTTGCAGGCCTTGGCGGCATTGGCCGTGCCAATTGGTGTTGCTTGGCGTTTGGTCGAATTGCCCGATGTGCCGCAAGATCAATGGCGTTGGACAGATAAGGGGGCCCTTAATCTGGCTCCGCCGATGGCACAATATTTGCCGCGCGAAGTGTTTTGTGTGGCGCTTATGTCGCTTGGTATATTGACCGAGCAAGAGGCAAGCAGCGCTGCGCTTGGCGCATGGCCGCCAACCTTTGACGCGTTACTAGATGGCCAGGATTTGCTTAATCGCCTTGGCGCGAAAAACCAATGGAGCGCCGCGCATATCATCACGCGTGATGGGGCCATTGTAACCGATTTGCTGGCGTATCTTGTCCGCAGCGAAGGGTTTAGCCCAGATCAGATTAATGCAGTACAAGCGAAAATTTTTGCACAAAAAGACAGCGGCGCCCGCGATTAGGTAGCGCGAGCAGATAGGCCACGATTATTGCCATTTCATTGACAATCACGGCGTCGCTGCATAAACCTTCGTTAGGCTTTGAGGGCAGGTTTATGAAAATTGCAATGATTGGTACCGGTTATGTCGGCCTAGTTTCGGGTGTGTGTTTTTCGGATTTTGGGCACGATGTTATTTGCGTAGACAAGGACCCCGCAAAAATTGCCAAATTGCAATCGGGCGAAGTGCCAATTTTCGAACCGGGACTGCAGGCATTGATGGCCAAAAATGTTGCGGCTGGTCGGCTGAACTTTACCCTTGATTTACCAAGCGCTGTGGCAGGGGCAGACGCCGTGTTCATCGCAGTTGGCACGCCCACGCGGCGCGGTGATGGTCATGCCGACCTGACCTATGTCATGGCAGCCGCCGCCGAAATTGGGGCGGCGCTGACAGGGTATGCGGTGATTGTTACCAAGTCGACGGTTCCTGTGGGAACGAACCGCAAAGTATTTGATGCTGCGATGGCAGCAAACCCTGCGGCGCAATTGGATGTGGCATCTAACCCCGAGTTCCTGCGCGAGGGGGCCGCGATTGACGATTTCATGCACCCAGACC